>DMQJ01000155.1 GCA_003455715.1 Acidimicrobiaceae bacterium
GTTTGCCATGCGTCCCGATGATCGACGACGACGGCGGCGATCAGGCGCAGCGGACGATGGCGTCGCCACCGACGAGTCCGCCCACCCAAAGGGGCTGATGCGACGTTACGACGACATGGCTGGCTGCCTGGCACCCGTCCTCCTGGTTCTGGCCGCCGCCGGGTTGCTCCTGATTGCCGTGGAGTTGCTCGTCACGGCACTCCTGGCACTGGCGGTGGGCGCCTATCGACTGCTTCGCTCGCGTTGGGTGGTGGTGACTACCGACCCCCGCGGCCACCGAGCGCACTACCCGGTGGACTCTCTTTCGCAGGCCCGTCAACTTGCCGACGAGACCGTTGCCGCAATCGCTGCAGGTACCCACGCCAGGTGGAACCACTGATCAGCCGCCTTTGCCGGGCACCATGCGGTAGGCGTCGTACACGCTGTCGATCTGCTTGATGGTACGCAGCACCGACTCGAGATGGCTGGGGTCGGCCATCTCGAACTCGAAGCGCATCTTCGCCACTCGGTCGGAGCCGGTGTGTGTGCTGCAGGCAACGATGTTGACGTGCTGCTCGCTGAGCGAGTTGGCTACATCGCGCAGCAGCCGCGACCGGTCGAGCGCCACGACCTCCACCCCAGCACGGAACAAGGCCTTGCTGTTGTCGCTGTCCCACTCCACATCGATGAGGCGAGTCGCTTGCTCGGACATGAGGCTGGCTGCGTTGGCGCAGTCGGTGCGGTGCACCGACACCCCGCGGCCACGGGTGACGAAACCGATGATCTCGTCGCCGGGCACTGGAGTGCAGCAGCGCGACAGACGCACGAGCACATCGTCGAGACCCTCCACGTGAATGCCGACAGCACTTCGCGAGCGACGATTGGGGTGACCCGACGGCGACACCGTCGACGGAAGCTGCTCGTCTTCCTCGCCGCCGCGAACATGCCGTGACACCTTCTGGGCGATGGAACGAGCCGACACATGGCCCTCGCCGATGGCAGCGAGCAGCGAGTCGAGGTCGGAGTAGCTGGCAGCTTCGATCTCAGCGGCCAACGCATCGCTGGCCCACATGCGCTGCACAGGCAGCGCTTCGCGGCGGAACTCCTTGGCCAGTTCCTCTCGACCACTTTCGATCATGTCGTCGCGGCGCTCGCGGGAGAACCACTGCTTGATCTTGTTGCGAGCCCGAGGCGAGGCAACGAACTGCAACCAGTCGCGGGTGGGGCCAGCGTCTTCCACTTTCGAGGTGAAGATCTGGCAGGTGTCGCCACTGCGTAGCTGGTGGTGCAGCGGCACCAAGCGGCCGTTCACCTTGGCGCCGATGCACGCGTGGCCCACCTCGGTGTGCACCGCGTAGGCGAAGTCGACCGTGGTGGAGCCAAGCGGCAGCGTGACCACGCGCCCCTTGGGGGTGAAGACGAACACCTCGTCTTGCTCAAGGTCGGTCTTCAGGTTCTCCATGAAAGCTGCCGGGTCGGAGATCTCGGCCTGCCAGTCGATGATGCGGTTCAGCCAGTCGATATCGCCCTTGGCCGCCGCAACGCCGTCGCGCGATCCGTCCTTGTAGGCCCAGTGCGCGGCAACGCCCCACTCGGCCCGCTGATGCATCTCGCGGGTGCGGATCTGCACCTCCACCGGCTTGCCCGACGGCCCGATCACCGTGGTGTGCAAGCTCTGGTAGAGGTTGAACTTGGGCATCGCGATGTAGTCCTTGAATCGACCCACCACCGGCTTGTAACGACCGTGGATCGACCCGAGGGCTGCGTAGCAGTCCTTCACCGAATCGACGATGACACGGATGGCGACGAGGTCGAAGATCTCCTCGAAGTCGCGACCCTTCTGCACCATCTTCTCGTAGATGCTCCACAGGTGCTTCCCGCGGCCGGTGACCTCGGCCTCGATACCCAACTCGTGCAGACGGCCCTTCACCTCCGCGATGGCCTTCACCAGATACACCTCGCGCTCGGGAGTGCGGGTGGCCACCAGGTGGTCGAGCTCGGCGTAACGCTTGGGATACAGCGAGGCGAAAGCCAGGTCTTCGAGCTGCTGCTTCATCTCCTGCATACCCAGCCGGTGTGCCAACGGGGCATAGATCTCGAGCGTCTCGTGCGCGATGCGCTGCTGTTTCTCGGAGGTCATCGCGGCGATCGTGCGCATGTTGTGCAACCGATCGGCCAGCTTGATGATGAGCACCCGCAGGTCTTTGGCCATCGCCACGAGCATCTTGCGCATGGTGGCGGCCTGCTGAGCTTCCTTGGAGTCGAACTGCAGGCGCTCGAGTTTGGTCACCCCGTCGACGATCTGCGCGACTTCCGGCCCGAAGCCGTGCTCGACATCGGCGAGTGTGATCTCGGTGTCTTCCACCGCATCGTGCAGCAGTGCTGCCGCCAGCGACACCTCGTCGAGGCCGAGATCGGCGACGATACGCGCCACCGCGAGCGGGTGGTTGATGTAGCTCTCGCCACTGCTGCGCTGCTGGTGACGGTGCGCCTCACGGGCCGTCTCGTAGGCCTTGTTGATGAGCGCGACGGGCGCCTTCGGATGGCGACGGCGGTACGTGCTGAGCAGTGGCGTCAGCTGATCGGCCGTCGCGTTCTGGTGGCGCCGCCAGGGCAGAACACGATCGACCGCCGGCATCAGTACCTCGCCAGGCTCTCGACTAGGTGGCCCTTCAGGCGCTCTCGCCCGCCGAGGGCAGTGAGCTCGATGAGAAATCCGAGCCCCACCACGGTGCCACCGAGAGCCTCGACCAACCGGCACGTGGCCTCGGCGGTGCCGCCTGTGGCCAGAACGTCGTCGATGACCAGAATGCGCTCGCCGGGGTGAATGGCGTCGCGGTGCATCTCGAGCTTGTCGCGCCCGTACTCCAGTTGATACTCCTCGCGCACCACGGCCCACGGCAGTTTGCCGGCCTTGCGCACCGGGATGAAGCCTGCACCGATGCGATAGGCAACTGGGGCAGCGACGATGAACCCGCGGGCTTCCATGCCCAACACGCGATCCACGGGCACGTCGCCGAAGCGATGCACCAGTTCGGTGATGGCGTTACCGAAGCCTTCCGCGTCGCCCAGCAGGGGTGTGATGTCGCGGAAGGTAACCCCCGGCTCGGGATAGTCGGGGATGTCGCGAACGAGTCGCGTGATCCAGTGACTGTTGGGCGCCATGAACTGAGGGTACCTTCCGCAGCGTCAGTCGCGACGCTTCTTCTTGCGGGGGCGAGGCGCGTGCGTGAGCACTTCGTCGGCGGTCATCGTGGCCTGCAGCGGCGCTGCCTCCTCGGTGCGACGGTGCTTCACGCCCTCTCGCCGTGCCGACGGCATGCCGCCGAGCACGAGGCGCTCGAGCTCGGTGCCCGTGGCGTGACGACCCACAAGGGTGCGGTACCGGGGCTCGCGCTCCTTCAGCATGGCCACCAGCGGCGACGCCACGAAGATCGAGGAGTACGAACCCGTGATGAGGCCCACGAGCAGTGCGAGAGCGAAGTCGCGCAACGTGACGGCGCCAAGCAGACCGGAACCGATGACCAGCAGCGACACCACCGGCAGCAACGACGAGATGGTGGTGTTGAGCGAGCGCATCAGCACCTGGTTCATCGAGACGTTGATGATGTCGGCGTACGGCACCTTCGACCCGAGGAATCGGGCCTGGTTCTCCTGCACCTTGTCGAACACGACGATGGTGTCGTACAGCGAGTAGCCGAGGATGGTGAGGAAGGCGACCACCGTGGCGGGCGTCACCTCGAAGCCCAAGAGCGAGTAGATGCCCACGCTGAGCAGCACGTCGTGGCCAACGGCAACCAGCGATGCGACGGCCATGCGCCACTCCAGCCGCCATGCGATGAACAGTGCGACGAGCACGAGGAACACGATGAGCGCACGGATGGCCTTCTCGGTGATCGACTTGCCCCAGGTGCTGCTCACCGACGACGTAGTGACCTCGGCGAGTTCGACGCCCACCTCGGTAGCAAACGCTTGCTGCACTCGAGCGCGCACGATGTCGGTCGGGCTGGCGTTCTGCCCGAGGGGCAGCGTGGTGGTGGGAGCCACGGTCGACTCAACGACGGTGGTCTCCACGACTGTCGTGTCAGCAACATCGGTGGAGTCAGTGCCTTCCTCCGTGGTGGTCGGTGCAGCCTCCGTCGTCGTGGTCTCGGGCACCGTGGTGGTGGTCTCGGGCACGGTGGTGGTGGTCGGCGTGGCGGCCGCCTCGCTGACGTCGTCGCCGATCTGCACCTTCAAGATGCGAGCACCCGTGTCGCGGTTGATCAGTTCCTGCACCTTTGCGTCGCGCCCGTCGATGCCGTTCTCGTCGAGAATCTCGCGGGCACGCTCTTCGGTGAGCGTCTCGGAGGGAACCTCCCAGGCAATACCGCCGCGGAAATCGAGACTGAGGTTGAGGCCGCTCACCACCAGCGACCCGATGCTCACCAGCAGCAGGACGATGGACAGCCCGAGGCCGATCCATCGCTTGCCGTAGAAGTCGACGGCCGTCTCACCGTGGTAGAGGCGACCAAACGGCCCGCGGCGTTCGCGCCCCTCGAGCACCTCGTCGAGGTCAGTGGTCGTGTTGTCGTCGATCTGTTCGTCGCTCACGCCGCGCCCCCAACGTTGGAAACCTCAATGCCCATCACCTTGCGTCGCTCCATCCACTGCGTGCGAGCCAGCAGCAACACCATCGGCCGGGTGAAGAAGTACGACACGACCAGGTCGATGAGCGTGGACAAGCCGAGGAAGAAGGCGAAGCCGCGCACGCCACCGACGGTGAGGTACCAGAGCACCAACGCCGCGAGCAGCGACACGAGGTCGGCGATGACGATGGTGTGCCATGCGCCGGTGAAGCCCCTCTGTGCGCTGTTACGCATGGTCTTGCCGCTTCGCACCTCGTCCTTCAACCGCTCGAAGAACACCACGTACGAGTCGACGGTGACGCCGACGGAGACGATGACGCCGGCGACACCCGACAGTGACAGGGCAAGGCCTTGGGTCTTGGAGAGCAACGAGATGACGCTCCACAGAATGGAGCCCGACACGGTGAGGCCGATGGCCACGATGAGCCCGAGCAGTCGGTAGTAGGCAACCATGAAGATGAGCACGAGCACGACGCCGATGAGGCCGGCGATCCACGCCGCCCGCAGCGAGTCTTTGCCAAGGGTGGGCGACACGTTCTGCACCGAGAGCACCTCGAGCTGAACGGGCAAGGAGCCAGAGTTGAGCACCTGTGCCAGTTGCTCTGCCTCACTCTGGCTGAACTCGCCGCTGATGCGCACGCCGTCGTCGAAGCGCGGCTCGTTGATGGAAGGAGCCGACTGGATCTCGCCGTCGAGCACGATGGCCAGCTGCTGGGTCGGGCACTGGCTGGTGGCGTTGAAGCACTGCGTGACGGCGTTGTCCCAGTTGCTCCGCTGGATGCCGCCCTTCAGGTCGACACTCACACCCCAGCCCACGTCGGTGCCACCCGTGCCGATCGAAGCAACCGCGTCGGTGAAGACCTCGCCGGTACCGAACGACGGGCCAACCTGGCAATAGGTCGGAACCTCGCCCTTCAATGGCAGCAGCGACTGGCCCTCGGGGTCGTCGGGGAACGCCGAGCGCGGGAACAGGCCCCAATCGTCGAGCGGGCCCTGATCGACCGGTTCTTCGGGAGCCACGGTGGTGGTGGTTCCGTCATCGGTGGGCACTGTCGTGTCGGTGGGCGCGGTATCGGGCACGCTGTCGGCTGGGACGCTGTCGGCGGGCACCGTGTCGCTGGGCACCGATGTGGTGGTGCTGTTGTCGCCGCTCACTGGCCGTGCGGGGCCCGGGGCCGCGGTGGTGTCCGGGCTCGACGTGTCGGCGGCGGTATCGCCGGTCGTGTCGGCGGTCGTGTCTGCCGTCGTGTCGCCGGCGGCGGCCGTGGGCGTGGTGGTCTCGTCGCT
>DMQJ01000162.1:0-1703 GCA_003455715.1 Acidimicrobiaceae bacterium
GACCTCGACCCCACGCTCAGCAAAGGGCTCGGCCCGGTCGTGCCACCGTGGCGCCCACCTCTGCCCGACGGGCGTCGCCAGGCCACCCGCTGGCGGCGCCTGGCTGCAGGAGTCGTCGACGAGGTGCTGCTGAGTGTGCCCGTTTACATGGCCCTCGCTGCAGATGCGCCGGCGTGGGCCGCCGTGGCCATCCACGCCATGTACCACGCACTCCCCTCCGCCATGTTCGGGTGGACGCTCGGCAAGTTGTGGACCGGCCTTCGCCTGGTTGACCGTCACTCCATACGCACTCCGAACGTCGCACGAATCGCCCTCCGCTGGGCAGTGAGTGTGCTACCACTCCTCGCTGCCATCGGCCTCGGGCGCGACGTCGACGTGGTGACCGCAGTGTCGCTGGCTGTCTACGCGCCCATCGTGTGGCGCCTGCGCGGCCTGCACGACCTGGCGGCCGGCACCGCGGTGGTGGAACGCTCCCCGGCTGGCCCCGGCTTGTGGGTGCGCCAGCGCACCACCACTTCCGTCATGACGAAAGGCGTGCCGACCCGGTGAGGTGCACCGTGGCCGCCACCAGGTAGAGCACCACACCGACGAACAGTGCGGCGTTGAAACCGAACGACATCGACAGCACCGTCGTGAACGAGCTGCCGATGACCGAGAAGAAACCGTTCACCGCCCAGCACCAAGCAACCAGTCGGCCCTGTACCCCTTCGTCGCCACCGGCGGCTCGCACCGCGTGGTCGATGCCGGTGGGCAGGAAGGCCCCCATCACCAACCCGATGGGCATCAGCATGGCCACCACCAGCACGATGCGCGCCCACTCCGGCCAGCTCAACGCCGCGTCGGTGATCGGTTGCACCACCAGAGTGGTCACCACGCACAGCGCCACCAGGGCCGCCGTCGCTGCGGGAATGCCGTTGCCTTTCCACGGCGAGATCACTCCCGAGATGCGTGCCCCGATGGCGAGCGCTACCAGCAGGGTGCAGAGCGAGACCGACAGCGACAGCGTGGGGAACCCGAGCAGCAGCGCGAAGCGTTGAATCATGGAGATCTCCACCACCATGAACCCCAACCCGAGCGCTGCAAAGTAGACGAGGAGGCGCCAGCGACCGGCCACCTGCGGGCCCGCCTCTCGCCGCCGCCGGGTGAGCCCGAACGGCAGCCACAGGCAGATGCCCGCCACGAGCGCAGCGATTCCCAACAGCACCACCAACAGGCGCTCGCCGATCGCGATCTCGTTGTCTTCGAAGTTGCGATCCCAGTTGGTGAGCACGTGGGAGAAGTCGGTGAAGTGCCAGAAGAACGGGCGGTTGTCGTCGATGACCCCGATCTCGAACGGGTAGTTGTCGACGATGGTGTTCACCTGGTCGTCGCTGCCCACGATGAGGTCGGTGGTGATGCCCTCCACCGACCCGCCACCGGGCAGGTAGTGGATGGTGGCGTTGGGCACGATGCCCGTCGCCTCCTCGATGGCTGCCACCTCGTCGGCCGACGGCGTCTGGTTGAACAGCATGATGGTGCTCACCCGCTCGAAGTCTTCGGCGCCGCGGTTCACCACCAGTGCGGTGTGCTGGTCGAACTCACCGAGCCGGCCGTCCATGGCTGCGCGTGCCGTCACCAAGTAGCGGGCCGTGCGGGTGGGGCGGGGGTCGAATGCGAAGTCGCCGAACTGGGCCACCACCACACCGTCGTCGGTGGGGGGGGCG
>DMQJ01000162.1:1912-3796 GCA_003455715.1 Acidimicrobiaceae bacterium
CGGTGAGGTGGTCGAGTGAGGTTTCGATCATCTCCTGCGTGTAGAGGTAGCTCTCCGACAGCACGAACGCACCCGCCGTGGCCGCATTCGAGGCTGCGTAGCTGTCGGGGGCCACGAACCAGATGAGGTCGTACTCGTCGTCGCTGCGGGCCAGGAAGGTGCGCCCGTCGCCTTGCACGTAGTTCACCCGTGGGTCGTCGACGACATGGTTGGTGTATTCACCGAACTCGTTGCGCAACAGGTCGACGGTGATGGGGTTGAGCTCCACCGCATCGATGTGCGAAGCGCCGTAGGTGAGCGACGCCATGATCTCGTTACCGCCCGCAGCGCCGATGATGAGGACGCGCGGCCCCTCCCCCACGGCCGCATAGGGAATCTGGCGCACGTCGGTGTCGAAGCGAGCTGTGGTGGCGCGAGTGCCGTCGTAGCGCCAGATCGACGAGCCCCACAGACCGTCGTGGTGTAGCACCACCAGGTCGCCCAACTCCACGGCATCCACACGGAACACCGGGCCCCAGTCGCCCGCCAACACGGTGTCGGTGTCGCGCAAGGTCTTGGTGTCGTCGGCCAACACCTTGAGCTGGCCCGCCCCAATGGCCCCCAAGAGCACGGCCGCGGTGACAGCCCATGCACCCCACGACCGCTCACGCTCCACTCCCGCCAGTGCCGGGCCGAGGGCCGCGAGCGCGACAGCGGACGCCAGCACCATTGCCGGCGGGCCGATCCAGGCCTGCAACGGCACGGCCATCAGGCAGCCCAGCGCAGCACCCACGAGATCCCAGAAGTAGAGACGGCGCATCGTGGTGGCCTGGCCCACCACCAGCGACGTGAACACGAGGCCCACCCCGAAGAACACGCCGGTGATGGCCAGCGCCATCACCAACAGGAGCAACGTCTGCCCCGCAGCCTGCCCCAGCGACCCGGTCCAGATGAGGTTCACATCGGTTGGCAGCCGGGCCACCACCACGTAACCCACTACGGCCAGCACTCCGGCAATCGGCGCAATACGACGCACCAGCCGCACCGGATCGATGGCCCGCAGACGGCTGGACAGCGACGTGACCGCGCCCGCAGCACCCAAGCCCAGCAACGCCAGACCGATGACGAAGTAGGTGTAGTAGTAGAAGAGCTTGAACGAGATGATGCGCGTGTAGGCGATCTCGAGCGTGAGGCTGACCACGCCGATCACGAATGCCGTCGCCAGACGGGGTATCACCGAGCGCGACGGAAGGGAACTCTCAGGCGTGGCCATGGGCCGCAACCGTAGTGGGCGCAGGGTCGCTGAGCGGGGAACGACCCGAGCGATCCGGGCCTAGCGAACGGCGACGAGATCGACGACGAACACCAGGGTTTCGCCACCCTTGATGACACCGCCGGCGCCACGGCTGCCATAGCCGAGATCGGGCGGAATGGTGAGGCGGCGACGGCCGCCCACCTTCATGCCCTTCACCCCGCGGTCCCAACCCTCGATCACCTCGCGGGCGCCGAGGCGGAAGTCGAACGTCTGCCCCCGGTTCCAGCTGGCATCGAACTCTTTGCCGGTGCTCCATGCGACGCCTGCGTAGTGCACGATCACGCGCTTGCCCACGGTGGCCTCGTCGCCGTCGCCCACCACCTCGTCGTCGATGAGCAGTTCGGCGGGCGGTTCGCCCTCGGGAATGGTGATGACGGGTTTCTCGGCCATGCCCAGCACGCTACCCGTGCGCACGACTGTCACTGCTGCAGCGTGAACACCTCGATGGGTGAGCTGACTTCCAGCGTGGGAAGCGGGAAGAGTTCACACAGGTCGCCTCCGGTCCATGTGGCTACACGTACCCGAAACTCGTCGGCCAGGTTCGCGCGGAGTGCACCTGTGTGGTGGAGAAACTGCCCCCAGTGCGACAT
>DMQJ01000500.1:0-508 GCA_003455715.1 Acidimicrobiaceae bacterium
TCTGGCTCGCTGCCCGCCGCCCGTGAGGGTGCTGCCCACCGACCCGCGCCTCCGAGAGGTGGTGGCGGCATGCGCCACCCTGGGCCTGGCGGTGGGGGTGTTCGCCGTGTCGTTCGGGGTGGCCTCCGTGTCGGCCGGCGCCTCGGTTGCCCAGACCTGTGTGCTCTCGCTGCTGGTGTTCACCGGGGCGTCGCAGTTCTCTGCGGTGAGCGTGCTGGGTGCGGGTGGTTCCGCAGCGTCAGCCTTCGGCGGCGCAGCCATTCTCGCGGCACGCAATGCGGTGTACGGCCTGGCGATGGCGCCGCACATGAAGGGTTCGTTGCCGCTCCGCCTCGTGGCGGCCCAGCTCACCATCGACGAGTCGACGGCGATGGCCGCAGCGCAGACCGACGCAGCACACCGGCGAGCCGCGTTCTGGGTCACCGGAGGCAGCGTGTACGTGTTCTGGAACCTGGGCACGTTGCTCGGGGCGCTGCTCGGCCAAGCGGTCGACCCGACGGTCTGGGGG
>DMQJ01000500.1:717-8959 GCA_003455715.1 Acidimicrobiaceae bacterium
GGCCCCCCCGACGGTCTGGGGGCTCGACGCGGCGTTCCCGGCCGCCTTCGTGGCCATCCTGTTCCCACTGCTGCGGCAGCGGCGCCCTGCCACCGCCGCGGTCATCGGCGGCGCGGTGTGCCTGGTGCTCATTCCGTTCGCCCCCGTCGGCGTGCCCATTCTGTGCGCCACGGTGGGCATCCTCGTCGGCGTTCCAGCGCCGCCCCCGCCAACCGTGGTGTCGTCGATTCCGGCGGGCCGCGCATGAGCTGGACGTTCGTGCTCGTGCTGGCGGCCACCGCGTACGGCTTCAAGGTGCTCGGCCTGGTGATCGTCGGCGATCGTCGCCTGCCCCCCGTGATCGACCGCTGCCTCGCTCTCATCCCAGCCGCGTTGGTGGCCGCGTTGGTGATGAAAGACACCTTCTCGTCCGGCCAGCAGTTGGTGCTCGACGCCCGCGCGCTGGGGGTGGGTGCGGCAGTGGTGGCAGCGTGGCGGAAGGCGCCGCTCATCGCCGTCATCGCCATCGGCGCCGGGGTCACCGCCATCGCCCGGGCGATGAGCTGACCACGTACAGTTGGCCCGATGATCGGAGCAGCCCAGGGTGTCGTCGGCTGGGCGCGTGCGCAGGTGGTGCAGCGCTGGTACCTGGTGCCTGTCGGGGTGTTTCTTGCCAGCCGCGTGATGCTGCTGTTCGTGTGGGTGGTGCTCGACCTGAAGACCTACCCCTTGGGGAACTCGTTCCGGTCGTGGGACGGCGGGTGGTACACGAGCATCGCCCGCTACGGCTATGTGGAGCAAACGCTTGGGCAGAACGTGTTCCACCCGTTGCAGCAGTTGGCGTTCCTGCCCGTCGTGCCGTTCGGTGCTCGTGCCATCAGCGAAGTGACCCCGCTCGGCGTGGTGGAGGCCGCGGCGTTGCAGTCGTTGGTGGCGGGCTGCATCGGCGTGGCGCTGCTGTGGCGGGTGGTGGAACGCCGACTGGGCGCCGACGTGGCCACTGCCTCGATGACCTTCCTGGTGTTCAGCCCCTCGGCGTACGTGCTGTCGATGTTCTACACCGAGTCGATGAGCCTGCTGCTCGTGGGCGCGTGCTTCTGGGCGCTCGACCACCGCCGCTGGTGGCTCGTGGGCGTAGCCGGGCTGCTTGCCGGGCTCACCAGGCCCACCGGCTTCCTGCTCGTCGTGCCATGCCTGGTGGTGCTCGTGGGCGACTGGCGCGACGGGCGGCGACCCCGCCCACTGGCCGTCGCTGCGTCGCTGGCCTCGCCGTTGGCGTTCGGTTGCTGGGTGCTGTACGTGGCCCATCGCACCGGCGACTTGTTCGGCTACTTCGACATCCAGCGCCTCGGCTGGGGTACCCGAGTCGATGGCGGTGTGGCCTCCGTCGAGGCGATCTGGCGGGTGGTCACGTGGCCTCCGGCCACGGTGAACGAGTTGGTGCACGTGCTGGCCGTGGTGGTGCTCGGCGGGCTCGGCCTCGTGCTGTTACGGCGCACGTCGGTGCCGCCCGAGTGGTGGTGGTACGCCGTCGCGTCGGTGCTGTTGACGGTGGTGAACGCCCAGCAGACCTCCGGCTGGCGCTACCTCATTCCGACCTTCCCCCTGTTCGTCGGGTGGATGGCCCGCACGCCGCGCACGCTGCGGCCCACGGTGGTGGCAATGAGCGCGATGGCGATGGGGCTGTTCGCGACGATGTCGTCGACACCCCTCAAGCTGGTGCCCTAGCGACCGGTCTCCACCAGACGCCGAAGGTTGCGCAGGTTGCGCTTCCAGATGGGGCGCAACGCCAAGCGGCCGCCCACCAGTGCGCCGAGCGGGCCGCCCATCCACCAGGGAAAGGTGAGGGTTTCGGCCCAGGTGAAGCGGGTGCGGCGCGGGTCGCCGTGCGGTGCGTCGAGAGGCTCAAGGGTGAACCGGCCGACGCCGGTAACGATGCCGGTGTGGCGAACGCCCATCACCGAGCCCGGCTCCCACTCGGTGATCTCCATGCGGTCGACGAGCTTGATGGGGCCCACTTTGGTGTCGCACAGAAACTCAGTGCCCACCCCACGGGTCTGGTCGGAGGTGAAGCGGATGGCGACGGCATCGTGCATCCAGTCGACGTGCCGTTCGACGGGTTCCACGACGGCCCACACCGTGGCGGGAGGCGCATCGATCTCGGTGCTGACCACAATGCCTTGGCTGGGCAGTCGCAGCCACGACGGGCGGCGCATGCTCAGGCCCCGACGCTGACCTTGCGCAACTGCTCGGTGGCCAGTTCGGGCGGCACGATGTTGATCATCACTCCCGTGCCACGCTCGAAACCGGCGGTGGTGACCAGCTTCGGGAACAGGTGCACGTGCCAGTGATACGCGCCGTTGTAGTGGTGCGGAGCAGTGTGGAACACGAGGTTGTAGGCCACGTCGCCGTGCACCTCTCGCAGCGCCAGCAGCGCATCGCGAATCGCCACGCCCATACCGCGCAGCACGTCGTCGCTGGAGTCGGTGAGGTGCAGGTCGTGGTCGCGGGGCACGAGCAGCAGTTCGTACGGGGTGCCGGCCCAGAACGGGCTGATGGCCACCACGTGCTCGGTGGCGAACAGCACCCGCGTGGCCGCTGCCAGCTCGGCCTCGACCGTTGCGCACAGGATGCAGCCACCGTCGAAACGGCTGAACGCCCGCTGCTCTTCGAGAATCTCGCCGGGCACGAACGGCAGGCCGAGGAGCTGACCATGGGGGTGGGCGAGCGAAGCGCCGGCCTCACGCCCATGGTTGATGATGGCCTGGGTGTAGCGAACGTTGCTGCTGGCCGCGTGCTGTTGGAGGCGGCGCTTCAACAGCAGCATCACCTCGCCGGCCTGCTCGTCGGTGGCCAAGTGGGCGCCGCCGTCGTGGCGGGGGGTGTAGACGAACACCTCATGGATGCCGCTGGCTTCGGCCTCCACGTGCACGGGGCCGAGGTGGTGGACGGCGAACGGCTCGTCGCCATCGAATGCCGGGTACAGGTTGGGGATGACCCGCATGCGCCACTGGCCACCCTCGTCGAGCGTTTCGAGCGCTGGCAGGGTGGACTCTTCGTTGCCGGGGCAGAACGGGCACGGACGGTCGGGCTCGGCTTCCACCTGCGCGGAACGAGGGGCGAAATCGGTGGGCCGCTGGGCTCGATCGGCCACGATCGTGACCCAACGCCCGGTGAGAGGATTGAGGCGAAGCTGACTCACAGTGTGGCCAGCCTACGACGTTCCGCTGGCCTCGGTGCGGACGAGCGCGAGATTCGCGTCACGCCTGGCCGTACACGCTCACATGGCGTGTGCTGTCGGGCCCGAAGGGTGTGCGGTCGAAGCCGCCCCATCGGTCGGTGAGCCGCAGACCGGCGTCGACCGCCATCTCGTCGAGTTGATGGGGGGTGGCCCAGCGAATGCTCCATGGGCGCAGGCGCACCCCGCCGGCCTCGGTGAACTGCACGTACTGCCCCTCCGCTCGCTGCGTCGCATGGTGGGAGCGGCTCACACTCAGCACCACCTGGGTCGCCGTGATCGTTCGCACCGTGACTGCGTCGACCGGGACGTCGGAGGGGCCCCGTGGCGCCGTCGGCGCAGGCTCGGGGACGAACGCCTCGATGGCGAATGACCCTCCGGGGCTCAGCCGGGCGGCGACGGCGGCGAAACAGGCGCGCTGGCGTTCCTCGGTGAGGAGGCTGAAGAACGTGTTGTACGCCACGAACACCAACCCGAACGGGCCGGGCGGCAGGTCGTCGATCATGTCGCCGCGCACCTGTTGCACACCATCGCCCCCCGGTTTGCTGGCGAGATGGGCGAGCATCGAGTCGCTGGCGTCGATACCGACCACCGTCACGCCGGGCGCGGCCGCAGCCAACGGGGCGGCCAGACGGCCGGTGCCGACGCCGAGTTCCAGCACGGCGGGGTGGGTAGCCGAGCGTTGGGCGAGGAGGAGCAGCGTGGCGACGGTGGCGTCGACATCGGTGATGTCGGCGTACCACTCGTCGTACACGTCGGCGAAGGCCTCGCCGTAGCTGGTGTCGTCGTAACCCTGCACAGCGGTCATCCTGTCAGCCCGCTGCCACACAGGCATGCCCGGCGTCGGCCAGAATGTCGGGCGATGACCCAGTGGGCGGAGATCGAGTCGGTGCCCTCCACCGGGCGCGCCCCAACCGCTGACGGTGCCGCGCGGGGCGCAGCGCCGTCCGGTCGATCGCTCAGGTCGGCCACCACCCCTCGTCTGAAGCGCGCCGAGCGGCTCATCGTGGGGTCCATCGACGCCGCTGCACACGTCCTGCAACGACGCGCTCGCGATGTGCTGGTGGGGTCGGCCTTGTTCATGGTGCCGATGGTGGGTTTGTACCTCTTGCTCTCGGTGATCACGTTCGACGACTTCGATCGCCTCGACAGCTTGTTCACCGATCGCGGCTACATCGGCGTGGAGGCTGGCCTGGTGCTGGTAGGTCTCGCCGTACAGAGCCTCACCGCACACATCGTCGGTGCGTACGCGTCGCTGTATCTCGTGCGGTACCGGATGGGTGGCGAACCCACCATCGGGGCGGTGGCCCTTGCCACGGTGCGGCGGTTGCCGCTGCTTGTGGTCACCTGGGGGGTCACCCACTGGTGGGCGCTCCTGTTGTGGCTGTGGATGGTCAACGTCGAGTTCGCCACGGTGCTGGGGGCGTCGTTGCTGGTGGGGCCAGTCGCCGTCACCGCGTCGACGTTCTTCCTACTGGTCACCCCGGTGATGATGGGCGAGCGGCTCGGGGTGAAGGCGGTGGGCCGAGCGTGGCGTCTGGTGCGCCTTCGGTTCGGCGCGGCGTGGGGCTTCGTGGCGGCATGCACCTTGTTGGGCGGTGTGCTGCTCCTGTTTATCTCAACATTGCCCTCTGCGGCCGAGGGCACGGGGCTCGTCACTTTCGGCTCGTGGGGGTGGGCGGTGCAGGGAGTGATGGCCCAGATCGCGGTGTTGGTGGTGGTGCCGTTCTCGGCCTTGGCGACGGCCGAGTTCTACCTGCAAACCCGCGTCCATGCCGAAGGTCTCGACATCGTGATGGCCGCCGAGCGTGCGTTCGGGAGGGCATCGTGAACCCGTGGCTGCCGCCCGTCGACCAAGACCCCGACGAGGCCCAGGACGCTGCGTGCCGCATCGTGGAACGCACTCAGGATGTGTGTCGTCCCGTCGAGACGCTGCCGCCGAGTCGCCCGTCGAGCACCGGGAGCAGCGGCGGCAGCGGCGGCGCCTTCGACCTTGTCGGATTACTGATGTGGGTGCTGTTGTTCGCCGTGGTGGGCTTCTTGCTGTACCTGCTCGTGCGGTACCTGGCCGAGCGCAACGGATGGGCGGGCCGGTCCAAGCGCTCGGCCGCCGATGAGAGCGACGACGACGATCTCGACATTGTCGAAGCGGACGCGGTGATGATCGACCGCAGCCGCGAGCCGTTCAACTGGCGCACCGAGGCCGATCGTCATCGTGCCGAGGGCCGTTACCGCGACGCGTTGCGGTGCCGCTATCGGGCGCTCGTGGGCGATCTGGCTCGTCGGGGTCTCATCGACGAGATTCCAGGGCGCACCACCGGTGAAGAGCGTGAGCAGTTGAGGGTGGTCACTCCGCCGGCCTCGGCGCCGTTCGACGAGGCGGCCGAGCTGTTCGACGGTGCGTGGTACGGCCATCTGCCGGTCGACGACAGCGCCGTGGCGCACTTCCAGACGCTCGAGCAGGCCGTGCTCGATCGGGCAGTGCTCGAGCGCAGCGGAGGCCGACGATGAGCCCGCGCTCGGCCACCAGCGAGGGCGGCGGTGGCGGTCGCATCGCGGTGAGTGCGTTGCTGGTGGTGGCCGTCGCCGTGGCGATGATGCTGCTCATCCGCGCCACGCCACAGAGCGAGCCGTTCGATCCACAGAGCGGAGAGTGGAACGGAACGCGTGGCCTCGTGTTGCTGCTCGACCGCTACGGCGTGGAGGCCAGGGCGACACGCGACCTTCCGTCGCTGGGTGGCGACGAGCGCATCCTGGTGTTGGAAGACCGACTTTCCGATGCGCAGCGCGACAGCTTGCTGGCGTATGCGGCCGATGGCGGTGTGGTGGTGGTCGCCGACCCCACGAGCCCGCTCACCGCGGGGCGCTTCGGGGCGGTGGAGTTCGACTACTCGGGTGTCGAGATCACTGGTGCCACCGGCGATGCTCGCCGCGACATCATCACCCTCCCGCCCGACTCGTGCGATGCGGCCGTCATGGCGCACCTCCGCGGGCTGTTCGTACAAGTGGGGGTGCGGTTCACCGTGCCCGCCGGGGCGACAGGATGCTTCGGGCGCGGCTCGACAGCATTCGCAGTGGTCGAACCGATCGGCGACGGCTTCCTCGTTGGTCTGGGCGACAACCTGATGTTCACCAACTCCGGGTTGAGCTTCGCCGACAACGCGGCGCTCGCGACCGCACTGCTCGCGCCCGAGCGCGGGTTGACGGTAGTGATCCTTCGCGGCGAAGGGGCTGCGCCGACTGCTGCCGACATCGGCACCGGCGACAAGACGCTCTTCGATCTCGTTCGTCCTGGCGTGTGGATGGCGCTGGCGATGCTGGCGCTGGCCTTCGTGCTGGTGGCGCTGGCCCGTGCCATCCGACCCGGCCGCCCGGTGCGTGAGCCTGAGCAGGTGCCGGTTGCCGGCAGCGAGTTGGTGAGTGCCACGGGCAATCTCATGCAGCGGGCGCGTCACGCGCAACGTGCCGGCTGGCTGCTACGCGGTCAGCTCTACCGCGAGTTGTGCAAGCGGCTGCACCTCCCTCCCACGGTGGCCATCGCCGAGGTCGACACCGCCGCGGCCACCCGTTTCGGTCTTGAACTGGGCCACGTGGCAGCCGTCCTCGAGCGCGAGGTGTTCGACGATGCAGCGCTCGTGCGCTTGTCGAACGACCTCGAGGCCATCCGCAACCGGGTCGTCGCCCCTGCCTCGCCATCGCATCTCGACCCATCCCTCTCCGACTCCCTCGGCCCCGACATGCAAGGAGTGTCCTCGTGACCGATCTTCCTACTCCCGACCCTGGTATCCGGTCGCCGCTGCAGGCCGTCTTGGCCGTGCGCGACGAGGTCGGCAAGGTGGTGGTGGGCCAGCAGGGCGTGCTCACCGGCGCCATCGCCGCGTTGCTGGTGAACGGCCACGTGTTGCTCGAGGGCGTGCCCGGCGTGGCCAAGACCCTGCTCGCCAAGAGCCTCGCCGCGGCATTCGACATGGAGTTCACCCGTGTGCAGTTCACCCCCGACCTGATGCCCTCGGACGTCATCGGCCAGCAGTTGGTGGCCCAGCAGCCGGGTGGGCAGGTGAGCTTCACGTTCCGCCAGGGCCCCGTGTTCACCAACCTGCTCCTCGCCGACGAGATCAACCGCACCCCACCGAAGACGCAGGCGGCACTGCTGGAGGCGATGGAGGAGCGTCAGGTGAGCTTCGACGGCACCACGCACCAGTTGCCCGAACCGTTCCTGGTGATCGCCACACAGAACCCCATCGAGTACGAGGGCACCTACCCGCTCCCTGAGGCCCAGCTCGACCGCTTCCTGTTCAAGCTCAACATGACCTACCCGAGCGTCGAACAGGAACTGGAGATGGTGGCCCGCCACGATCGCGGTCTCAACCCTCACGACGTGCGCAGTGCCGGGGTGCGGGCCGTCGCGTCGTCGGCCGACCTCGCTGCTGGCCGGGCCGCCATCCACGCGATTCGTGTGGAGCCTGCGGTGCAGCAGTACATCGTCTCCCTGTGCCGAGCCACGCGCGAGTCGCCGTCGCTGGCGCTGGGTGTGTCGCCTCGTGGCGTCACCTGGCTGTTGCACGCGTCGAAGGCGTGGGCGTGGCTGAGCGGACGCGAGTTCGTCACCCCCGACGAGGTGAAGGCGGTGGCAAAGCCGTGCCTGCGGCACCGTGTGATGGTGCGCCCCGAACTGGAACTCGAGGGCACCACCGCCGATGCTGTCCTCGACGGTCTGCTCGCCACGGTGCCCACCCCGCGCTGAGCCTGGATCCGAGCCGCCTTGTCCATCACCGCCCCGCCCGTGCCTGCACCCGTGCGGCACCGTCGCGCCTACCCGGTGCCCACGGAGTGGTTCGCCGCGCTGGCGGCGGGCGCCGGGTTGGCGCTGTTTGCGTGGCCGGGCCGCAGGTGGGTGGGGGGGGGGGGGGTGGGCGGCGGGGTGGGACCGGGCCGCCTCCCCCTGCCAGTCCAGCCGCAGCATCTGCAACGACGGCAGGAGTCCGAAACGGCGCTGTGGCCAGTCTTCGGCACGCACTGCCGCGA
>DMQJ01000376.1:0-957 GCA_003455715.1 Acidimicrobiaceae bacterium
CACCACGCCCGCACCTCCCGCAACGACTCCGCCGCCGACCACTGCTCCGTGTCGGGCTGTGGGCGAGTTCCCCGGCAACTACTACGAGTTGAACTTCTCGCTGCGTCGCGGCGACTGCGGTCCGGCCGTGGAGACGCTGCAGTCGTACCTCAACAACATCTATGGCTACAGCTTGGTGGTCGACGGTCGATTCGGCCCCGCCACTGAGCGCGCCGTTCGTGAGATGCAGGAGCGCTTCTTCGGCCCGGGCCCGGCGGTCACCGGGGTGCTCGACCGCGACACCTGGACGGCGATGGTCGGCAGCGACCCGCCACCCGACGCCTGAGCGGGGAGCTCGGCCGCGGCTCACCATCGAGCGCCAACGGGCAAACTGAGCAGGTGACGTCGCCCGCCCTTGCCCGACGAGTGCTGTGGGGCATCACCGTCGCGCTGTGGCTGGCGGTCGGCCGGCTCGGCCTCGCCTTCGTGCGCAGCGAGCTGCACTGGCGCACGGTGGCCGAGCACAGCCGAGCTGACGCCCCGTGGTATTACCGCCTCGCTGGCGTGTGGGGTGGCAGCGAGGGCTCGCTGCTGTTCTTCGCTGCCGTCGTTGCGGCGGTTGCCTCGATTGCGGCGCGTCGGTGTCGCGGTCATCGCGCCATCTGGTTTGGAACCGCAACAGTGGTGGTGCTGTCCTCGATTGCGCTGCTGTGGGCGTCGCCGTTCGATCACCTCGATGCGCCCGCCGTGCGCGGGTTCGGGCTCACGCCCATCCTCGAGCATCCGGCGATGGCCGTGCATCCACCGCTGCTGTACATCGGCCTCGCCTGTTCGCTCGCTGCTGCGATGACCGTGATCGATCGTGGTTCGGCGCATGCGTGGCTTCGAGCCACTGTCGCGGCCACCACCGCAGCGATGGCGATCGGCGGCCTGTGGAGTTATGCCGAGCAAGGTTGGGGCGGTTACTGGGCGTGGGAC
>DMQJ01000376.1:1184-9095 GCA_003455715.1 Acidimicrobiaceae bacterium
GGGCGGCTACTGGGCGTGGGACCCGGTGGAGAACACCTCGTTGCTCGTCTGGTTGGCAGCGCTGCTCGCGCTGCACGCGCCGAGGCCGCCGATGCTCGGTGCCGTGCCATGGGTGCTCACGCTCGCGGGTGCGGCGCTCGTGCGCTCGGGTGCCGCTCCGTCGGTGCACGCCTTTGCGGCGGCCGCCACTGTGGGCTGGTTGTTGCTGGCGGCAGCGGTCACCACTGCGGGCTGGCTGGCGTGGCATGCGGTGGCCGCCGACCGAGCCGATCGACCCGAGCGCGTTGGCGGTTGGTGGGACGCAATGGTGCACCCGGTGCCCGTGTTGGTTGGGAGTGCGGCGTTCCTGGTGGTGGTGGCGGGAACACTCTTTCCGCCGCTGGTCGACCTCTTCGGCAATCGTCGCGGCATGGTGCGCGGCGAGTTCTACTCACGCACCGTCGGCCCGCTGGCAGTGGTGATGCTGCCCTTCCTGCTTGCCCGGCTTCGCACTCCAGCGGCGCGGCTGGCCCACGTCGGCATGGTCGTACTCTGCGTCGGTGTGGCAGCCAGCACCTTCGATCGCGCCGAGATCGTGGTGGTGGGTGACGGCACCAGGGTGGAGGCGGCCGGCCGCGCCGTAGAGGGCCGAGGAGTGTCGGTGGAGCCCGGCCCACGATTCGACGTGCAGCAGGTGGTGGCGACGGTGCGCGTCGATGGGTCGGTGATGCGTCCTGCGCTCGTGGCCTACCCGGAACGAGGGGGAGTGCTCGCCGAGACGGCCATCCACCCGGGTTTGTGGCGCGACGTGCAGGTGGTGCTGCTCGACGCCAACGACCTCGGCATCGCGACCCTCGAGGTGCGTCAGCGCCCGCTGATGTGGCTGGTGTGGCTCGGCGCCTCGCTCACGGCGGTCGGTGCGCTCACTGCTGGTCGTCGTCGGGCGGTGGCGGCTGATCGCCCTGTTGGCGAGCCCGCTTTCGAGCCAACAGTTCGTTGACCGCTGCGGTCTGCTGCCCGCTCGATCTGGGTGGCCGCGGCGAGGGAGCCGCGGATGCCGTCGGAGGGGGTGAGACCGACGAGGTCTTCTTCGGCTCGGACGTGCCCGAGCCGTGACGAGGTGCGTGGTGGGGGTCGACGGTGCCGAGCCGGGGGAGCGCCGCTCGCACTCGCTGACCGGCTCCTGACAAACCGGCCCGGGCGCCGGCCAGCGTCGCTCCCCGCAGCGAGAGGCGCGAGAGGGCAACGGCGATCGGCCACAGGATGGCCGCCGCTAGCAGGAACGGCAGGGTGAGGTCGAACAGGCTGCTACCAGGAACCAGCCCTTCACGGTCCCATGCCTGCGCAGGTTCGATTTCGCCACGTCCCCCCGTTGCCTCCGACGCCCGCACCATCAGCACGCCATCGCTCGCCCCGGGCGCGTACTCGGCCGGGTAGCTCGCACTGGCCAGCGTGTTGGCCGCCAGCACCGTGTCGCCACCCGACTGCACATTCACCCCGACCGCGTAGGTGCCGTCGCGCAGGGCCGGAACCTCGGCTTCGAACCGGTTCCCACCCACACGGGTGAGCGGCACCTCGTAGCGCTGGCCGTCGGGCCCGGCGACGATGGCGGTGCCTTCCGAACCATCGGGGAAGTTGGCCGAGCCCTCCACCGTGATGGTGAGCTGGCCGTTGCGCACGACGGCCTGCGCTGCCCCAGCGGTGTCGCCAGCCTGGAAGGTGCTCTTCACCACGCGGCTCCAGAAGTCGACGTAGCCGTCCCACCCGGCCCACGCCTGCGACCACTGGCGGCTGGCGTCGCTCGTCCAGCTCGTCACACGGCCGAGTCCGGCCTGCCAGCTGGCCAGCAACGGGTCGCGGTCGGGGCCGATGCGCAACAGAGTGGCCGCGCCGTTCTTTGCAGTGGTGGCGACGTAGCCGAACAACTCGGGTGACGACGTGAGTGGCGCCACGACCGGATCGTTCGACGTCACTTCCGGAAGGAACTCGCCTTCGTTGATGAAGTCGCGGCTGGCGATGACGGCTTCCTCGGCCATGATCTGCGGCACGTCGGCCAGGCTGGTGCCGGGGTAGTAGCGGCCTCCACCCTGCAGCGCGATGTCTTCGAGCGAAGGCGCCGCTCCCTCACCGGTGGCCAGCACCGAGACCGTGATGCCGAACTCGTCGTACAACTCGCCGGCACGCTCGGCGGTGCGTTCGATGAGGCGCACGTCGGTGAAGCCGTCGCTGAAGAGGATGATGTGCTTGATCTCTGCATCGCTTTCGAGGAGCCGCTCGGCAGGCTCCTCCAACGCTTCGAGGATGTCGGTGCTGCCGTCGGGGCGAAGTCTGCCGAGGCCATCGTCGATGACGTCCTGGCCTGGAAGCTGTTGCAGCTCGATGACCCATTCGGTGCCACCCGACCAGGCCATCACGCCGATCTCGTCGCTCTGCGTAAGGGCCTCGATGGTGCGCTCGGCCGCGGCGCGGGCGATGTCAGTCTTGTTGATGCCACCCTCGTCGCCGTCGGAGGTCATCGTGCCGCTGTCGCAATGGCAGTTGGCCATCGAACCCGACGTGTCGATGCTGAGCACCTCGGCCACCGTCTTGCGGCGAGTGGGGTCGAGGATCTCGCTGTCGACCGGCAGCAGGTCGCTGAGCGGCGAGTCGCGGTACCCGCCGACGCCGTAGCTGCGCGGACCTCCGATGGTGACGAGGCCGCGGCCCAGATCGCGCACTGCCGTGGTGAGGTGTTCGATCTGCACCGTGGTGAGCGACGACGCCGGAACGTCGACGAGCACGATGCCCGCGTAGGTGGCAAGTTCCTGCACCGCGGGGAGTTCCGCCGGGCTGATCACCTTCACCTGCACGCCTCCGGCTTCCAGAGCGGAAGTGAGGTCGGCCGCCTCGCCACCTGCGCCTTCCACGACGAGCACTGTGGCCGGGCCGTCAACCGGCACCGCCGCGAAGGCGGCGTCGTTCTCGGGGCGGGCATCGCCGGCGCGGGTGACGATGGCCTGATAGCGCAACACAGCGGCCGGCGTGTCGCCTGCCTCGTCGGTGAACGTGACGGTGTTGGTGCCCACCTCGAGGTCGACCTGCTGGGTGCCCACGTCGGCGCCATCGCGGCGCAGCACGACCGTTGCTGGGCCCGGCTCTGTCGCCTCCACCTGTACGTCGACTCGAATCGAGTCACCCACCCTTGCCAAGCGCGGCACATCGATTCCGAGGATGGCGGCGTCGGTGCCTGCCGCAGCTTCGATGGTGTGCACCTCCACCTGCACACCGGCGCCAGCGGCGGCCTGCGCCTCCTCAAGGAGATCGCCACGGGTGGCGCGGCCGTCGCTGAGGATGACGACGCGGCGCATGGTGTCAGAGGGCAGCACTGCGGTGCCAAGACGCAGCGCAGTGGCCAGGTCGGTGGCCGACTGATCCACCACCACCGCTGGGCGATCGAACTCCGACGACTGTTCGAGCACGCGGTCGAGACGGGCATCGCCGCCGAACACCACCACCGCGCTCAGCGAATCTTCGGGACGTTCACGCAGCGCCTCCCGTAGCCAGTCCAACGCCGCTGCGTCGCCGGACGGACCCAATGATGCCGAGCCATCGAGCAGGAACACCGTGGCAACCCGATCGCTCTCCCGGCGCACATCGGGGGCAAAGAGCGCACCGAGCAGCAACGCCACCACGGCGACGCGGGCGGCCACCGCGAATCGCCACTGTCGACGGGTGACCCCGAGCTTGCGCCAGGCCAGCCACACCTCCAACAGTAGGAGCGCCAACAACGGGGCGACCACCCACGGCAGCAGCGAATGCTCACGCCGAGCCGGGGTGGTGTCGCGGCGGACGTCGTCGACCGGCGGCACCACGGTGTCGCGGGGAGAGATCTGCGACTCGTCGGGCGACGGGTTGACGGCGACGAGGCGGTCGTTGCGGCCCTCCACGGAGATCACCCAGAACCCAGGCCTGTCGGCTCGGAGGGCGGGATCACCGACGGCGAACTGGCGGGGCTGGCCGTCGGGGCCGACGACCGCGCCGGCCGTGGCAGGGTCGATGGGCAGCGGGGAACCCACCTCCAGCGATGCAGTGGCTTGCGCCGTACCGCTGAGCTCGGTGAGCAGCCGGTCGCCGAGCACCGGGAACGCCACCTGCAGGGGAAGGTTCGAGTCGGTGAGCGTGAACGTGAGGTATGCGAAGCGCTGGCCACCATGCACACCGCGCAGCAGCAGCGGAGCGTTCTCGCCGGCGACCAGCACGTCGACGTCGATTGTCGGGGTCACTCGCTGAGCGGCGGCGATGGCCACCTGCGTGAGGTCGACGTCGGCGAGCAGCGGGTCGTCGCTGCGTAGCAATGTCACCGCGGGTGTTTCGACCGTGCCGGTGACATCGACACCGTCAACCCCTCCTGGGGGAGCGATTGCGAGGAACGGTGCCTTCGGTTCGGCGGGCACGCGGACGCCGCCGTACACCACCACGTCGAAGCCGTCGCCGTCGGGGCCGGTCTCGCCGGTAGCAACCTCGATGGTGCTCACCTCCACCCCGGGCATCGAGGTGAACAGTTCTGCCCAGAACAGCGTGTCGCCGGCAAGCAGCACTTTCAGATCGGGTCGCTCGGCACCCACTGCGACGCCCACGTCGTCGGCAGCCAGCAGGTCGCCGCCGTCGAGGTAGGCCTCCACACGGTCTCCCGACGGAACGTCGGCCTCCACCACGGTGGTGCCGCGCGCCGCGATCGACACCGATTGTGTGCTGGAGGTGGCGCCATCGACATCGATGCGAACCGATTGGGTGACATCGGTGGCACCGTTGTTGCGCACCGTTACCCGAACGTGCAGGCCGCTGCCCCGTGGCTCTGCGTCGACCGAGACGATGGCCCGGTTGTCGTCGCGTGAACCGACTCGTTCGTAGCGAGTGTTGGGTGGTAGCAGCTTCTCTTCATCGGCCGTGATTCCCCCGTCGCTGATGAAGACGAAACCGATGTCGGCAGCCGCCGTGTCGAGGCTCTGCGCCAAGGTGAACGCACCGGCGAAGTCGGCGTGTCCGGTGGTGGTGTCGATGGCGCGCAGCGACGTGTTGAAGGCGTCCTCGTCGTCGCTGGCGGTGAGCACCACGCGCGGCCGGTCGGAGGCGATGACCACAGAGGCGATGCCCCCATCCGGCAGGTCGGCGCGTAGCGAGGCCGCTCGCTCGACCGCCAACTGCATCCGGTCTGGGCGCCCATCAAGCGCCGCCATCGAGCCGCTGGCGTCGATGATGAACACGGTGTGCTCGCTGAGTTCGGCGGCCTCGAGGCGAACGGGCTGCGCAACTGCCAGCGCCAACAGCGCCACGGCGAGCAGTTGGGCGAGCAGCAGCAGGCTCCACCGCAGCTTCTGCCAAGGCGACGCGGCACTCACCGGCCGTTCGATGGCCCGCCACAGGAAGGTGGAGCTCACCGTCACCTGTTGGCGCCGCGGCCGCAGGATGTGCAGCAGCACCACCGGAATGGCGAGGCCGAGGAGCGCGAGCCCTGCAGGGTTGGTGAACGACCACGAGAACGACAGGAGGGGCATCAGCGCACCACGCCTTCCTCGCGCCAGCCGCGCAGCACAACCTCATCGATCGGCGTGCTGGCCAGCACCTGCTGGTACGCGGCTCCGCGTGAGCGGCACCGGGCAGCCGCGTCGCGCAGCCACTGGTCGACGACCTCTCGGTAGGTGCGGACGCTGTCGAGGCTGAGGCTCACCGGCACCGTCTCACCGCTCTCAGCGTCGACCACGTCGAGATCGCCGATGAGTTCGGGGGACAGCTCTTCTTCGGCGAGGACATGCAAGACCGTCACCTCGCCGCCGCGTGCGGGAAGCCGGTCGATGGCGGGCTCCCAGCTTGGGGTGAGGAGATCGCTGATGACCACCGTGACACCTGCGGGGCCGGGGCGAGCGAGGAGGTCGCCAGCGGCGGAGCGCAGATCGGTGGGGCCAGCGGTGGTGAGGGCCTCCAACCGGCGGAACAGCGCGGTGACGGCGTGGCGCCCGGCGAACCGTTGGGGAGGAGCCCCGGCAGGCTCGAGGTGCAGGGTGACCGTGTCGCGTCGGGTGAGCGCGAGAAAGCCCACCGCCGCGGCGAGCCGTTGCGCCTGCAGCAGCTTGCCGTAGTGGCCCATCGATGCAGAGATGTCGAGCAGGATGCGGATGCTGAGATCGTCCTCCGCCTCGAACAGACGAACGAACAGCTGCCCGGTGCGTGCGTAGAGCGCATAGTCGATACGCCGGTAGTCGTCGCCGGGGTGGTACTCCCGCTGGTCGGCGAAATCGAGCGAGTTGCCGAAGCGTGAGGAACGGTGCTCGCCCGCAAAGCGACCCGCGAGCCGACGACGAGTGCGTAACTGCACCCGTTCGAGTTGGCTCAACAGCTCGGGCGACAGCAGCTCGGTCATGAAGCGCCGCGCATGCCTGCCGTGGGTTCGGGGACGTGCTCGAGCAGCGACGACACGAGGTGCTCGGGGCTGATGCCATCGGCGGTGGCCTCGTACCCCACCACCATGCGGTGCCGCAGCGCGGCGAGGGCGACGCCGCGGATGTCGGCAATCGACACGTTGGGCCGGCCGTCGAGCAGTGCGCTCACCTTGCCTGCGAGCACGAGCGCCTGGGCGCCTCGCGGTGAGGCGCCGAATCGTACGTAGCGACGCACCGGTTCCGGAGCCGACTCGGCGTCGGGGTGCGTGGCCACCACAAGGTCGACCGCGTGACGCATCACGTGACTTGCCACTGGCACACGGCGGGTGAGGTCGATCATCGCCATCAGAGTTCGGGCGTCGGCGACTCGCTCGAGTGCCACGGAGTGCGTGCCGGTGGTGCGTTCCAGAACGGTGACCAGGTCGTCTGCCGAAGGGAAGGGCACCCAGGCCTTGAGTAGGAATCGGTCGAGCTGGGCCTCCGGCAATGGGTAGGTGCCCTCCATCTCCAGCGGGTTCTGGGTGGCCATGACCAGAAACGGGCGGGGGAGCGGGCGAGTGGCGCCACCGGCGGTGACGGCACGCTCCTGCATCGCTTCGAGGAGTGCCGACTGAGTCTTGGGTGTCGCCCGGTTCACTTCGTCGGCGAGGACGAAGCTGGCGAAAACGGGGCCAGGGCGGAAGCGGAACGTCTTGTGCCCATGCTCGTCCTCCTCGAGCACCTGGGTGCCGACGATGTCGGCAGGCATGAGGTCGGGAGTGAACTGCACACGGCTGAAGGGAAGGTCGACTGCGTCGGAGAGGGCCTTCAGCAGCATCGTCTTGCCCAGGCCAGGAACGCCTTCGAGCAGTGCATGGCCTTCGGCGAGCAGGCAAGTGACCACCGTGCGAACCAGTGCGTCTTGGCCGACGATGACCTTGCCCACCTCAGCTTCGATGGCCCTCGCGAGGCCGGCGTACTCCTCGGGCGACACCGTGGGTAGCGCTTCGTTGTCGGCCATCAGTCGTCTCCTTGCAGTTGGTTGAAGTACGCCAACACGAGTGCGCGCAGCGACGGTGGGATGTTGGGGTTGTTCATCGCTTCGGTGGCTTGGCGGGCGTAGTCGTCGAGTACCTGGTTGACCGGTACGCGGTCCTGGCCATTGTTGGTGGGGCCGTTGGTGGACCCCACCGTGCCGCCCTGACCGCTTCCGTTGCCACCGCCCACCGTGCCGGTCTCGCCGTCGGTGCCGCGCACCGGGTCGTAGATGGTGTCGGTGTCGGGCCGGTCGTTGCCATCGGTGTGGCCGGTGCCTTGGCCTTGGCCACCCTGCCCGTCGGTGCCGGTGCCACCGCCTCCGTCGACGTTGCCTGAGGGGTTGCCGCCCCCTCCGGAGCCCTGGCCGGAACCCTGTCCGGAGCCGGAACCCTGCCCCGAACCCTGCCCCTGGCCCTGGCCGGAACCCTGGCCCGAACCCTGGCCGTCGCCATCTCCGTCACCGTCGCCATCGCCATCGCCATCACCATCACCGTCGCCA
>DMQJ01000529.1 GCA_003455715.1 Acidimicrobiaceae bacterium
CGGCACCGTTGGGGCCGATGAGGCACAACCACTCGCCTGGCTTCACCGTCGCACTGAACGGATGAAGCGCCACCCGCTTGTCGTACGACACCGTGACCTCATGGAACGCCAGCGAACTCACGTGAACCTCCGCTTCGAGCGCAGCACGACAATGAACATGGGAGCGCCGAGGAACGCGGTGACCACACCAATGGGCGTTTCACGGCCGTGCTCGAGCACCCGTCCGGGCACGTCGGCGAGGATGAGGAAGGTGGCACCCACCACGATGCTCATCGGCAGCACCCAGCGATACGACGCGCTGAACATCAACCGCACGAGGTGGGGCACCATGATGCCGACGAAGCCGATCAGGCCACTCACGCTCACCACTGCTGCGGTGCCAAGGGTGGCGGCGACCACCACCACGAGCCGCACCCGCTTCACCTCCGCGCCGAGCGACGCGGCCTCCTCGTCGCCAACGCGCAGTACGTCGAGTTGCCGCCGGTGCATCAGCAGCACCACCGCCGACACCGTGACGTATGGCAAGACGAGCCGGACGTCGTCCCAGGTTGCCGTCGACAACCTCCCGCTGATCCAGGAGTAGACCTCGTTGATGACGTCGGCGTTGCGCAGCAACACCATCTGCTGCACGGCGGTGCAGAGCGCCGCGACCGCCACCCCGGCAAGCACCAATGTGAGGCTGGTGCCACCGAACGACGCGCCGACCGCATAGGTGAGCAACACGGCAGCCAGCGCACCGACGAAGGCCGAGAGCGGCAGGATGTCGATGGGCCAACCAACGGTTGCGCCGCGGCCGTAGGCGAAGGTGAGCGTGGCACCGAGCCCCGCACCGGCAGCGGCCCCGAGCAGATACGGGTCGACGAGGGGGTTGCGGAACACGCCCTGATAGCTGGCGCCAGCGAGTGAGAGCATGGCGCCGACAATGGCTGCGAGGGCCACTCTGGGCATGCGGATCTTCCAGATGATGTCCCAGTTGGCGGAGCTGATCGTGCCCGCCGGACCCACCATCGCACCCAGCACGACGGCGCCCACGAGCAGCACGAGTGCCGCGGCGAGCCACCAGCCGTGCCGGGTGCGAGGGCGGGCGGTCGCTGTCACGCGTTGGCCTGCACCGTCTGGATCGCGGCCGAAACCGCCTCGATGAACTCGACGATCCGCGGGCCCCAGCGCGACGCAATGTCGTCGTCGATGGCCACGATGGCACCGTTCTGCACGGCCGCGATGCCATCCCAGCCTGGGCGAGCGGCGACGGTCTCCGGGCTTTCGCCACAGCACTTGGTGTCGGCGAGGAAGATCAGGTCGGGGTTGGCCGTCGCGATGTACTCGGCGTTGAGCTGCGGGTAGTCGTTGCCGGGCTCGGCGGTGTCGGCGATGTTGGTGAGCCCGAACACCGAGTACACCTGACCGGCAAACGTGTTCGACGTGAGGCTGTACAAGGTGGGATCGAGCTCGTGGTAGTAGCTGAGCCCTGCCTCCGGGATCGTGGCCGCGGCGACTGCCGCCTCGATGTCGGTCTGCATCTGGGCCACCAACTCGGCCGCTTCGGCAATGTGGCCGGTCGCCGCTCCGAGCTGCTCGATCTGGGTGTACACATCGTCGAACGACGTTGCCGCCGAGCCGATCCACACCGGAATGCCCAGGGCTTCGAGCTGCTCCTGAATGGTGGGGTCTTGCATGATCACCAAGTCGGGCTCGAGCGCGGCAATGGCCTCCACGTTCGGTTCGAAGCCGCTGAGGTCATTGGGCTTCTCCAGCGCTTCGGCCGGGTAGTTGCTGAACTCGTCGACGGCGATGATCTGGTCGCCCGCACCGATGGCGAAGAGCATCTCGGTAGCCGTGGGCGACAGGCTGATGATGGCCTGTGGGTAGTCGCCGACAGGCACCGTGTCGGCACTCGTGGTCTCGGGGCTTGCCGAGTCGGCGGGCTCGGTGTCGGTGGACGCCGTGTCGTCGCCGCATGCAGCCGTGGTGATGAGGATCGCCGTCAGAGCGGCGATGGAGGTGAAACGCTTCACACATCCTCCGTTTCCCCGGAGGACCTCGTCCTCCGGCTCAGGAGGACAAGTTGGGAACTCGGCAGGAGTTGCTCCCCGCCGCGAACCGCCCTTGCCTCGAGGGTCTGGTTTGCGCATGGAGCCAGGCGACCGGACTCGCCGCACTCGCAGGCTGGCTGCGATGCGGACCACCGTTGCGGGACAGTGCCGGGATCTCACCGGACTTCGCTGGGTTCCACACATCCATCGGGTTTCGTCCCGATGAACGGGGCAACCGTAGCGCATGCGTGCCTATGCTCCAAGCTCCCCATGGCTGACACACCCGACACCACCCAAGCACTCACCGACGACCCTCGCCCGGAAGGTGGCCGCCGCGCCGATTCGCTCGTGCTGGTCAACACCGGCAACGGCAAGGGCAAGAGCAGCGCTGCCTTTGGCGTGATGGTGCGTGCGCTGGCCCGCGACTGGAAGGTTGCGGTGGTGCAGTTCATCAAGGCCTCCGACTGGAAGGTGGGCGAGGAGAAGATCGGCCGCCAGCTGGGAGTCGAGTGGCGGGCGCTGGGTGGCGGGTTCACCTGGGACTCCAACGACCTGTCGCACGACATCGCCCTCGCTCGCGACGCATGGGGCCAGGCCGCCGAACTCATCGCCAGCGGCGAGTTCGATCTGGTGATCCTCGACGAGCTCACCTATCTGTGCTCCTGGGGCTGGGTACCCGCCGCCGACATCGTCGAGGCAATCGTCAATCGGCCTCGCCACGTCAACCTCGTCATCACCGGTCGCGATGCGCCGCAGGCGCTCATCGACGTCGCCGACACGGTCACCGAGATGCGCCACGTGAAGCACGCGTACGACGCCGGCATCATCGCCAAGCGCGGCATCGACTACTGATGCTCGCGTTCCGATGACGCTCACCTTCCTTGTCGGCGGGGCGCGTAGCGGCAAGAGCACGCTCGCCGTCCAGTTGGGCGAACACTTCGGCGGGCCGGTGGTGTTCCTGGCCACGGCAGAGCCGTTCGACCACGACATGGCGCAACGCGTCGCCCGCCACCGCGACGAACGCCCTGCCCACTGGACCACGGTGGAAGAACCGGTCGACATTGCCGCGGCCATCCACTCGGTGCCCGACAGTTCGATGCTCATCGTCGACTGCCTCACGGTGTGGCTGGCCAACCTCGCCGTCCGTGTCATCTCGCCAGCCGAGATGCTCCGGTCAGGGCATGACATGGTCGACGAACTGCGGTCGCGACGGGGACGCGGCGCCTCACCCGTCGTGGTCGTGAGCAACGAAGTGGGGTTGGGCATCGTGCCCGCCGACGCCGACACGCGCGCCTACCGCGACACCCTCGGCCGAATCAACCAGATGGTGGCCGCGGCCGCCGACACCACCCTGTTCATGGCCGCGGGGAAGGCCATGCGCTTGGACAACCCCTGGGACCTCCTCCGATGAACACCATCGCCGACCAGATAGCCGACGCACCAGGCCCCGACGTGGCGGCAGGCGACGCCGTGCGCGCCCGGGCTGCCGACATCCTTCGCCCAGCCGGCGCATTGGCCCGCCTCGACGAACTGGCCGCCTGGGTGGCCGACTGGCAGG
>DMQJ01000296.1:0-454 GCA_003455715.1 Acidimicrobiaceae bacterium
GGTGGAGGCCGTCGACGGGGCCAAGCGCGGCTGATGGGCCGTCGGAGCCGGGCGCTGCCGGTGCGCTCGCGCGACGACCTGCGCCACATGCGGGCAGCTGGCCGGGTGGTGGCCGAGATGCACGCGGCCATCCGCGAAGCGGCCCGTGCGGGGGTCACCACGGCCCATCTCGATGCAGTTGCCCGTGAGGTGATCGAACGCCGCGGCGCCACCTCCAACTTCTTCGGCTATCACGGGTTCCCGGCGGTGATCTGTGCGTCGGTGAACGACGAAGTCATCCACGGCATCCCAGGGCCCCGAGTGCTCGACGACGGCGATGTGCTGTCGGTCGACTGCGGGGCCATCGTCAACGGGTGGCACGGCGACGCCGCATTCACGATGGGCATCGGCACCATCACCGCCGACGCGCAACGACTGATCGACACCGCCGACGCGGCGCTCGCGGCGGCGATTC
>DMQJ01000296.1:614-10005 GCA_003455715.1 Acidimicrobiaceae bacterium
TCGCGAGATGCGACCAGGACGCACCCTGGGCGACCTCGGCGCGGCGATCGACTCGGTGGTGAAGGGCGCTGGCTACGGCAGCCCGCGCGATTACTGCGGGCACGGCATTGGCCGGGCGATGCACGAAGACCCCGACGTGGAGAACCGCGGAACGCCGGGCCGTGGCGCCACATTGGCGGCGGGCGTGGTGTTGGCCATCGAGCCGATGCTGATCGCTGGCGGCCGCTCGGAGGTGGTGGAGCTCGACGACGGCTGGACCGTTGCCACGGCCGATGGTTCACTGGCCGCGCATGTGGAACACACCGTGCTGGTGGGCGAGCACGGCCCCGAGATCCTCACCCGTCTGTAGCTGCGGTCTCGATTAGGCCCCACAGCTCGATGACGAGTTGTGTGGCAAACCGAGGATGCAGGTGGTCGGTGTCGATGCGCACCGCGACTCCGTCCACGATGGGGTCGCACACCGGCAGCCGGGGGCAGACGAGTGGAGCCACCGAGATGTGGATGATCCCCGGACGGTCGGCGAGAGCTGAGACGAGGGCAGACTCCTGCGTGTCAGCCTCGTGCGAGGCGACGAACAGGCAGTCCTCCTGGAAGCGTGCGACCCCGAGGCAGCTCCAGACGTCGAACGGAGCGGTGGGACGAGGCCCCAAGACCACCAGTGTGCGCCCAGGTACGTCCAGCCGGTCGAGCGAATCGATCGATGCGGCAGTGAGCTCGGCGGCATCGAGTGGGGTGTCGGACCCGCGTGCGGAGACGGCGAACGATGGCTCCAACAGCGGGTGGCCGACCAGCACGACGATGTCGGGCGACAGCGTCTGCAGCCAGTCGCCGTAGGTGGCCTCCTGCGCAGCGCGGCACGTCTCGGAGTCGAAGGTCGTTGCGAGTCCTTGTTGCCACGGACAGCCCGCCGTGGTGATGAGGTGCAGCCGCAGGCCGTTCGTCATCGCGACGCTGCGCCATCCAGGGAGGAGATCTCCTGCGTGGCTGTCGCCGATGACCAACACGGTTGGCCCGTCGCCGTCGACCACAAGGCAGGTGCGTGTGGCGTCGACGACGTCGTTCTCGCAGGCGTCACCCTTCACTCCAGGGCCGACCCTGGTGCCTCCGAGATCGTCAGGAATCGGGGTCTGCCCGGCCGACAGGCGACCACCGGCGGTAAAGCCTGGCCGATCCGCGGCCCGCAACATGGTGATGCGATCCGAGGTGACGAGTGGTGTCACCGCAACTGCGCCAATGGCGACCACAGCAAGCCCTGCCGCCACCGTGCCGAGAGCAGCGGGACGGCGCGCGCTGTGGCGGTGCACCCAGCCGCGGATCGGTGTCTCCAGTGCGACTGCGCTGAGTCGCGCCAGGCCGATACTGGCGAGCGCGACCACAAGGGTGCGAACCGGTGCCGACGCCACCACCAGTCGATCGATGGCGACGACGAAGTGCCAGTGCCAGAGGTAGATGGCGTACGAGAGGCCGCCGAGCCACACCATCGATCGCCTGGCGTAGAGCCCGGCAACCGGGCCGGTCGGGGCCGACGAAAGTGCCCCGATCAAGAGCACCGCGGGCAGCGTGACGAGCAGACCACGCGTGGCGCCGCTGCCGATCGGCTGCACCGCGAGCCCGACGATGGCAACGGACGAAATCGATGCGACCCAACTCGCCGATCGAGCGGAGATTGTGCGACCACCGGACAGCAGCGCGGCCAGTGCCGCGCCCCACAGCAACTGGTAGGCGCGGGTGTCGGTGCCGTAGTAGGCGTGGGCCTCGGATCCATGCACCACGACGCGAATGGTCCAGCTCGTGGCTCCGACAGCGAGTACTGCGAACAGCCATGCCGGTGGGGTGGCGGTGTGTTGGGTGCGCCTGCTGCGCCGCCACAGCCAGCACAGGAGCACCATGACAATCGGCCACAGTACGTAGAACTGTTCCTCGACGGACAGCGACCACATGTGAAGGAACGGCGAGGCTTCGACGGTGGGCCTGAAGTACGACGTGGCCTGGTTGATGAAGCGCCAGTTGGCGACGTAGAGCAGGGCCGACTGAGCGTCGGTGGCGACATCGGTGCGTTCATTGGGGGAGGAGAGGAATGCGAACAGCAGTCCGCCGCCGACGATGGACACCACTGCTGCTGGCAGAAGCCGGGCGGAGCGATGCGCCCAGAAGCGGATGAGCGACACCCGCTGTGGCGTGCGGGCTTCGCGCAGAAGGGAGCGCGTGATGACGAAGCCAGACAGGACGAAGAAGAGGTCGACACCGAGATGACCTCCACGGAGGAAGTGGAGCCCACCGTGAAAGCCCAGCACCAGCAGCACGGCGAGGGCCCGAACCCCTTCCAATGGGGCGATGCGCTCCGTGCCGATCGTGGTGATCGGGGTCGAGTTCATCGAGTGGCGTGGCCGTCGACCACCACAGGGTGGCCACGGAAGATGGTGTGGCGCACCTTGCCCCGTACCGTCCGGCCGCCGTAGGGGGTGTTGCGGCTCTTGCTCGCCATGCCCGCCGCACTCACCGTCCACTCGTGTGAGGGGTCGAACAGGGCGAGGTTGGCGGGCTCTCCGACCGCCACTGGACGGCCGTGACGGTCGGCCACCCCGGCGATGGCTGCCGGCTTCCAGCTCAACGCTGCCACCACGGCAGCGGGCGGCATGTCGAGTTCGCTGATCGCCAACGCCAACGCCGTCTCCAAGCCGAGCATGCCGGGTGGCGCCTGGTCGAGCGGCAACTCCTTGGTGTGCGGGGCGTGCGGAGCGTGGTCGGTGGCGATGGCGTCGATGGTGCCGTCGGCGAGGCCAGCCTTGAGCGCGTCGATGTCGGCGCGGGTGCGCAGCGGTGGGTTCACCTTGAACAGCGGGTCGTATCCGGTGAGCATTTCGTCGGTGAGCGTGAAGTGGTGCGGCGCTGCCTCGGCGGTGACGGGCAGGCCGTCGGCCTTCGCGGCCCGGACCAACTCCACCGAACGTGCCGTGGAGAGGTGCAGGAAGTGCATGCCCACCCCGGTGAGGCGCACCAGTTCGATGTCGCGGAACAGCATCAACTCCTCGGCCAACGCCGGCCACCCGGGCAGGCCGAGGTGGCTGCAGCAGGCGCCCTCGTGCATGACGGCGCCCTTGGTGAGCGCCGAGGTCTCGCAGTGCTGGGCCAGTGTGATCCCGAGCGGGCCGGCGTACTCGAGGGCGCGGCGCATGAGCAGCGGGTCTTGCACGCCGTTGCCGTCGTCGGTGAACAGGCGCACGCCAGCGCCGGCTAGTTCGCCGAACGGTGCCAAGCGTTCGCCCGCGCGGCCGACAGTGATGCAACCCGAGGGCAGCACCTCGCACAACCCGGCCCGCTCGCCCTGGGCGCGCACGAACTCCACCACGGCGACAGAGTCGTGCGCGGGGTCGGTGTTGGGCATCGCGACCACCGCGGTGAACCCACCGAGGGCCGCGCCGCGCGAGCCGGTCTCGATGGTCTCGGCTTCCTCCTTGCCTGGCTCGCGCAGATGCACGTGCAGGTCGACGAAGCCTGGGCTGACGAAGCAGCCGGTTGCGTCGAGCACGACGTCGCCGTCGCTCGGGGCGAGCGCAGGTGCAACGTCGGCAATGCGACCCGAGGCCGGGTCGACCGCGACGTCGGCGCGACGCTCGCCCGTCTGATCGAGCACGGTGCCGCCGGTGATGAGAACCCGAGTCATTCGCTCCCCCTGAGGTCGCTGCCGGAGCCGAGCACGCTGAACAGCACGGCCATGCGGACGGCCACCCCGTTGGTGACCTGATTGAGGATGACGCTGCCAGGCAGTTCGGCCGGGTCGACCACCATTTCGACGCCTCTGTTCATCGGCCCTGGGTGCATCACCAGCGCATGCGGTGCAAGTTGCGCGGCGCGTCGGGAGTCGAGGCCGTACATCGCCGAGTACTCCTCCATCGAGGGCAGCAGCGCGTCGTCCATCCGCTCGCGCTGCACGCGCAACAGGTACAGAACGTCGACGTGGGGCACCACTGCGTCGAGGTCGTGTGACACCTCCACCGGCCAGCCCTCGAGCGAAGGCGGCAGAAGAGTGGGCGGGGCGATCAGGGTGACACGAGCGCCCAGGGCGCTGAAGGCCTGCACGTCGCTGCGGGCGACCCGGCTGTGCCGGATGTCGCCGACGATGGCGATGTGCAACCCGTCGAAACCGTCGCGACGGTTGAGTCCGGTGCGGATGGTGTAGCAGTCGAGCAGTGCCTGCGTGGGGTGCTGGTGCCAGCCGTCGCCGGCGTTGATGATGGAGGCGTTGGTCCAGCGGGTGATCATCTGGGGTGCCCCGCTGCTCTTGTGTCGCACCACGAACGCATCGACCCCCATCGCGGCGATCGTCTCCACCGTGTCGCGCAAGCTCTCGCCCTTGTTCACGCTGCTGCTGCTGACCGCGAAGTTCATCGTGTCGGCGCTGAGGCGCTTGGCGGCCGTGTCGAAGCTGGTGCGGGTGCGGGTGGAGTCTTCGAAGAACAGGCTCACCACGTTGCGACCACGCAGGGCCGGCACCTTGGGGATGGGCCTGCCGCTGATCTCCACCATGTGGTCGGTGAGTTCGAGCAGGCCGTGGATGTCGGCGGGGGAGAGGTCGGTGATGGAGAGCAGGTGCTTCATCGCAGCACCACCCCGTCGGCGTTGGCGGCCACCTGCTCGTCACGGCTGGTGGGCAGGTTCTTGCCCACGTAGTCGGGCCGAATGGGCAACTCGCGATGCCCCCGATCGACCACCACGGCCAACTGCACCGCCCGCGGCCGGCCGTACTCGTTGAGTGCCTCCAACGCGGCGCGCACGGTGCGGCCGGTGAAGAGCACATCGTCGGTGAGCACCACTACTCGCCCGTCGAGCGGTACGGGAATGTCGGTGACGCTGCCCGGCACGATGGGTCGCAAGCCGACGTCGTCGCGATGGAAGCTCACGTCGAGGGCGCCAACGGGCACACGGTGCTGGGCATCGATGCCGGCCAACACGTCGGCGAGGGCTTCGGCGACCCACACCCCTCCGCGCTGCAAACCCACCAGCACCACACCGTCGAGGCCGTGGTTGCGTTCGACGATCTCGTGGGCCACCCGGGTGAGGGCTCGGCGCACATCGGCCGCCGACATCACTTCTCTCGCCATGACTGCCTTTCACGTATCGGCCTCACGGGACCGATTTCACGTTCGAGGTGGATGGTAGCCCAGCGGCGCACATCGGCTCCGCCGTTGGGTACCGCGCACTACGCTCGGCTTATGAGGGCAAAATGGGCGGGCGCACTGGTCGGGTTGAGTTCGCTGATGGGCAGCATCGCGTTGCCCACTTCCACCGTCGCCGCTGCCGTCACGCCGGTGCGGGCTGTGGTCATCAACGAGCTGTACTACAACGCTGTCGACGGCAACCCGGCCTCCGAGTACATCGAGCTCTACAACCCGACATCGGGCGCCTACAGCCTGCAGGGCTGGTGTATCGACGGCATCAACTACTGCTTCGGCGCAGGCGCAGCAATGGGACCCGGTGTCATTGTCACCCTGTCGGCTACTTCGTACACGGGTGGACTCTCCAACGGTGGCGAGCGCATCCGCCTGCGCGACAACACCGGTGCGGTGATCGACGAAGTGAACTACGACGACTCCGGCGTGTGGCCCGCCAGCGCCGACGGCGAGGGCTACTCGTTGCAGCGACGCGACGCCACTCAGCCGGGTGACGACCCTGGCAACTGGGCGGCGGCGCCGCCCACACCAGGGGCTCGCAACGGTGTGGGTGGCAGGGTGATGCCCTACTTCACCGACGTCAGCCACACCGTGCTGCCAGCACCCAACGCGCCCATCGTGGTCACCGCTCGTCTGGTGCGCGGCACCGGTGCCACCCTCTTCTACCGCGTCGGGTTCGGGCCGGAGACGCCGCTCGCGATGGCGGCCGCACCGAACGGCATGCTGACTGCGTCGATCCCTGGCCAGGCCGCCGGCGCCCTCGTGCGGTATCGGCTGGCCGACAACACGCGCGAGTCCGACCGCCGTCGTATGAAGCAATCGTTCTCGCTCACCACCTGGCCGGTGCAAGGCGACGGCGCCTGGTACACCGGCACCACGGTGGCCACCTCCGCCACCTCCACGCTCCTGCGTTTCGAGTGGTTCATGGAGGACGCCACCTACAACCAGATGATCCGCGACCTCACACTGCGCGGCGACGACGGGTACCCCTGCGTGGTGGCCTACGGCGGCGCGATCTTCGACAACAGCAAGGTGCGGGTGAAGGGCCAGGTGTCGCGTACGTTCACCAAGAAGAAGCTGAAGTTCATCCTTGCGCCCGGGCACGAGATGTCGATCCCTGGCGTGCTGCCCGAGCCGGTCGACGAGTGGGCGATGCACAGCGCGTGGAACGAGAAGTCGTTCCTCCGCGAAACGTTGGCGTCAGAGATGCTCATGCGTGCGGGCGTGCCCACGTCGCAGGCGTTCCCCGTGCGCCTCGAGCGCAACGGCCAGTTCTACGGCGTGTACACATACGTCGAGCAGCAGGATGGGACGTGGCGCGACCGCTACGGCTTCTCCGACGACTACAGCATCTATGAAGTCGGCGGAGGCACCCAGTTCGGGCTGCTGCTGGCGAGCGACGCCAACCTGTCGCAGAACGCGCTCCGAGCGAAGTACGACAAGGAAACGCGCGAGTGGGAGAACGACAACGCCCTGCGCACCCTCATCGCTTCGATGAACAGCCTCACCGGAGCGGCGAAGAAGGCGTGGATCTATCGCAACGTCGATGTGCCGTCGCTCGTGAACGCGTTGGCGATGGGCATCGTGCTGCAGCACCACGACTGGGGGCACAAGAACTATCGGTTGGTGTTCACCCCGCAAGGCAAGTGGATGGTCATCCCCACCGACTTCGACCTCACGTTCGGCCGCAAGGCCACCTTCACCCGCGGGCCGTTCGAAGACTTCGTGGAGGTGCGCGCCCCCTTCGAGCATCCGGGCACGCCGCTGTTCAACCCCTTCTGGTTCGACGCCGAACTCGACTCGTTGGTCGACCGGCGAGTTCGCACGCTCACCGAGCAGCTCTTCGACCCCACCTACGTCGAGGGTCGCATTGCTGCCTGGAACGAACTCGTGCGCAACGATGCCGCCATCGACCGGTTCGTGTGGGGAACCTACGGTGAGTTCCAGGTTGCCGAGACGGCGGCGTGGGAGATCAACGGCTCGTACGTCGCGCAGCGCCGCACCCAGATCCTCACCACCTATGCAACGAACGGTCGGGTGGCGAGGTCGTCGAACCCGGCCTTCCCCGACGTTCGCATCACGGGCGCCGACGCCGTCGGTATGGGCGGTAACCCCGAGCACGTGCTCGTCGGCAACTTCTCCAGCGAGGTGGTCGACATCAGTGGCTACCGCATCGACGCAATCGATCTGGTGGTGCCCGGTGGCACCGTTCTCCGACCAGGTGTCACCGCCGTCTTCGCGTCCGACACCGCCACCAACCTCGCCGGCCGGTTCACCAGCTACCTCTACGGCGGTGTGTACGGCGGCGACGTCGCCGACGCCGGCGAACTGTTGGTGCTGGCCAAACCCTCGGGCGACCCAGTGCACCAGCTCCGGCACGGACCCGCCCCGGTCGCTCCGCCGCTGTTCGACGTGGTCGTCAACGAGGTGGCGCCCGTGGGTTCTGGCTTCCTCGACGAGGCCGGCGACGACGAACCGTGGTTCGAACTGTTCAACCGTTCGCCCATCACTGCCCAGCTGGCGGGCGCCACCCTGAGCGCAGCCCCAGGCGACACCTGGGTCGTGCCCGCTGGCGTCACCATTCCCCCGGGCGGCCACCTGCTGGTGATCGCCGATGGCGAGACGGGCCCCACCCACCTGCACGCGCCCACGCTGTTGTCGCCGTCGGGCGGCACGCTCACCCTCGTCGGCCCTGGCGGTTCGCCCGTCAGCGAGTTCACCTACGGCGCTGCGGTGGCGGCCCGCACCCCCAGCGGGTCGTCGCTGGTGGATCAGCCGGACGTTGCTACCCCTGGCACTGCCAACCCGGTGCCCCGAGCACGCGTGGTGCTCAACGAGTACAACGGGGTGCGGCCCGACGTGTCGCTGAAGAACGGGGGCTCCGACACCTACTTCGGGGCAGTTGTCGGCAATGGCGGCGACTGGCTGGAGTTGGTGGTGGTGACCGATCATGTCGACCTGCGCGGTTGGCGACTCGACGTGGTCGACAACGCCGGCGCCGTGCAGCAGATCGTGCTGCCCGACGAACTTGGGCTCGCCGACGTGCGAGCGGGCACCATCGTGACCGTCACCGACAACCCGGCAGTGCCCAGCGAGTTCGTGGTTGATGCACTCGACCGGTGGATCAACGTCAACGTGGCGGCGCTCGACGTGAGCCACCAGAACACCACGGTCACCATCCTCGACGCCGACGAGCGGGTGGTGTTCGGCCCAGCCGGTGAAGGCGCTCACCCGCTGGTCGGTGGCGCCGGCATCGGTAGCGACGAGATCTTCCGCCTCGACCAAAGCCCCACGTTCGCCACGGTGGCCACCGGCCCCTACCTCGACGGGGTGCAGAGCACCTTCGGGTCGCCCAACGTGCTCAGCGGCGGCGGCGTCCAAGACTTCACCCCACTGCTCGACACCAGCCGACCCGGCACGCCAACGCTGCTGGGCATCGACGGCTTCGCTCCGGTCATCACCTGGTCGCCGCCGGTGGGAGCCGTTGCCACCGGTTACCGGGTGTACCGCAACGGAGTGCTTGCGGCCACCACGGCGGCGCTCGGCTTCCGCGACACGCGCGCCCGTCACGGCACCACGGTGACCTACACCGTGGAGGCGGTGCTGGCCGTCGGCGGGGTCAGCGGGCCGTCAGGCGGGCTCGCCGTTACGGTGCCCGATCTCGTGCCGCCGACGATGAGTGGGGCCGTCACCTTCACCAACGTCGTTGGCAACTCGATGCGTCTCAACTGGCCAGCCGGGTACGACGCAGCCGGAGTGGTGGCGTATCGGGTGTTCATCAATGGCCACTTCGCGGGTGCGACCCCCGGCAACCAGTTGTATCTCGACATGCCCAACATGCTCGACATCGCCACCAACGTCGTGGAGGTGTACGCCATCGACGGCGCAGGCCTCCGTTCCGCGCAGCCCGCACGAGGCACCGTTGCGGTCGGTGACGGCACAGCGCCCGGCCCGGTGCGCGGGGTGTCTCGCTCGGTCGCGCGCACGTCGGTCACCATGTATTGGGGGTTTGCCGCCGACATGTCGTCGATCGTGCGCTACGAGGTGCGGCGCATCGACAACGGGCAGGTCGTCTCCACGGCCGGCCACGGCGCGACCTTCACCGGCCTCACCCCGAATACCGCGTACACCTTCCACATCGTCGCCATCGACAGCAAAGGCAACGTGGGCAGCCCGGCCATCGTGCAGGTGCGCACCGCCCCCTAATGGGAGTCGACCCC
>DMQJ01000366.1:0-5063 GCA_003455715.1 Acidimicrobiaceae bacterium
CGGCGTGCCCGCGGCGTCGCGGCGTTTGGCTGCCATGCCGGCGAGGCACTCGGTGAACAGGCGGTGGGCGACGTTGATGGTGCAGTCGGCGTGGTCGTAGGCAGGTGCCACCTCCACCACGTCCATCGCCACCACCGGGTGGCGGTAGGCAATCTCGCGCACCATCCGTAGTAGGTCGGCGGCGACGATGCCGCCGGGTTCGGGTGTGCCGGTGGCGGGGGCGTGCGCAGGGTCGAGGCTGTCGATGTCGATGGAGATGTAGAGGTGGTCGCACCCGTCCATCGCCTCGTCGAGGGCGTCGGCCATCACCGCTTTGAACCCGCGTTCCCAGATCTCGTCCATCAGGTGCCAGCGCATGCCCTGCTCTGCCATCCAATCCCACGTCTCCTGCGGCGGCCAGTAGCTGCGCAACCCCACCTGCACGAAGTTGCGGCCGGGGACGGCGCCGCTGTCGATCAGCCGTCGCATCGGGGTGCCATGGCTGGCGAGGTTGCCGTCGCACCCGTCGGCGGTGTCGGCGTGGGCGTCGAAGTGGATCATGCCCACCCGCCCGTAGCCGTACACGTCGGCCACGGCTGTGGCGCTCGGCCAGGTGATGGTGTGGTCGCCGCCGATCACGAAGGGCACGATGCCACGGCTGGCCACCTCGTGCACCCGGGAGCGGATGTTGGCGAGGCTCTGGTCGACCAGGCCGTTCGGGCAGTGTGCGTCGCCGTAGTCGACCACGCTCAACCAGTCGAACAGCTCCAGCCCGAGGCCGAGGTGGTAGGTGCCACTGAGGTAGGCATCGGCCCGGAGGGCACGCGGTCCGAAACGGGCGCCCGGTCGGTTGGTGGTGCCGAGGTCGAAGGGTGCGCCGACGAGGGCGACGTCGGGCTGCCACGCGTCGAGTTCGTCAGGTGAGGTGAGCAGTGGCTGCTGGCAGAACGTACGCACGCTGCCGAAGGCGTAACCCTGATCGAGTTGCTGCTGGAGGCCAGGGGAGACGTCGCGTCGAGGTTCGCTCATGCCGTTCGACGGTAGCCGCCGCGCGGCGCCCCCTCGCTGAAGCTTCTGGCGCGCGTTTCGACGCAGAAGTGCGAACAATCCAGCCCCAGAGGCCAACGTGAGAAGGATCAGCCCCAGAAACCCCGGGAGGGCGTCAGCACCGAGGTCGAAAAAGCGAAGCGCCCCGGGCTGCGCTGCCAGCCGAAGCCAGCGCGCCGCCCGGGGCGACTCCTAGGTTGGATGATCCACCACTGATCGACCTTCGGGCGTTAGCCTTCGCTTCGACCAATGTCAATCGCCCGTCGGAGCCGAAGCCCCGGCGGGCGATCCCGTTTTGCCGCTTCCGCCTGCCCGGTTGCCCGGCCAAGCTTCCCCGGCGGAGTCGACACGCTGCCCCGGCCACCGGTTGCCCGGCCGCCGATGCCGACGCACCGACCCTGTGGATCGCTCCTACCGTTCCCGCTGTCGCCTCGTGGCCCCGGTTGGCCCTCCGACTCACCTCGCTCGCCCCTTGCGGGCCGTTCGCTGCGGTTCGGAACCGTTCCTCGGTGCCCGGTTGGCGTTGCGCTGACCGGTATGAGGACACTCTGCAACAGCCATTTCCCCTGGTCAAGAGGTATTTTTCGTCCTCACAGGGTTCTCCCCAGGAATGTGCCGTTAGTCACAGAATTTCTTGGTTCGTCCACTGTTCACACACAGGTTGTTCACAGGTTGCGCGTTGACGCGGCGCCGTCGACACGCTTGAATAGCTCCCGTGACCTCGTTCGCCCGCCCCGCGATCATCATCATTTGCTAGCGCACCTCGGCCCATACGCCGAGTTGCGCTCCGAGCCGCCCCTCCGGGCGGCTCTTTCATTTCTCCCGCACGATCACCCGACTCCGCACCCCATCAAAGGCACCCTTCATGAGCACCACCCAGCACGACATGGTCGAAGTCTTCGACACCACTTTGCGCGACGGCCTCCAGGTGGAGGGTGTCAGCGCCACCGTCGACGACAAGCTGCGCATCGCCGAGCAACTCGACCGCCTCGGCGTGCACTACATCGAAGGCGGCTGGCCGGGCGCCAACCCGAAAGACGTCGAGTTCTTTGCCCGCGCCAATGCTGAGCTGCGTCTCACCACCAGCACGATGGTGGCGTTCGGGAGCACCCGCCGCCCCCGTGGCAAGGTCGACGACGACACCACCTTGCGCAACCTGCTCGATGCCAACACCAGCGCCGTGTGCATCGTGGCCAAGAGCTGGGACTACCACGTGCTCGAAGCGCTACAGACCACCCTCGACGAGGGCGCGGCCATGATCGCCGACTCGGTGGAGTTCCTGAAGGCCAACGGCCGTCTGGTGATGGTCGACATGGAGCACTTCTTCGACGGCTACAAGCGCAACCCCGAGTTCAGCCTGCGGGCCATCGAAGCGGCCGTAGTGAACGGCGCCAGCCACCTCGTGCTGTGCGACACCAACGGCGGATCGCTGCCGCACGAGGTGAGCCAGATCGTGGCCGACGTGAAGCGGGTGGTGGGCAACGACGCCACCATCGGCATCCACTGCCACGACGACACCGGCTGCGCGGTCGCCAACAGCATGGCCGCAGTGTTGGCCGGCGCCCGCCACGTGCAGGGCACGCTCAACGGCCTCGGCGAGCGAACCGGCAACTGCAACCTCACGACGGTGATCCCCAACCTGCAGATCAAGCTCGGCATGCAGTGCCTGCCGGAGGGTCGCATGGAGCACCTCACGGCGGTGAGCCACCACGTCGCCGAGATCCTCAACCGGCCGCTCAACCCGCAGGCCCCGTACGTGGGCGCCAGCGCCTTTGCGCACAAGGCAGGTCTGCACGTGAGCGCCATCAAGCGCGCCAAGGACGCCTACGAGCACGTCGACCCCGAACTGGTGGGCAATGGCACCCGCTTCGTGGTCAGCGAGATGGCCGGTCGTGCCACCATCGAGATGAAGGCCGAGGAGCTGGGCTTGCCGATGGACGGCCCAGCCGTGAACCAGGTGATCGACGACCTGAAGCGGCTCGAGCATGAGGGTTACCATTTCGAAGCGGCTGACGCGTCGCTCGAGTTGCTCATGCGCCACGCTTCAGGATGGAGCCAGCAGTACTTCAACGTGGAGAGCATGCGCGTCATCACCGACGAACTGCCCAGTGGCGACTTCAGCACCGAGGCCACCGTGAAGGTGTGGGTGGGCGACACCCGACACGTCCACACCGCTGAAGGCAACGGGCCGGTGAACGCCATCGACAAGGCGTTGCGCACCGCACTGGCCGCGGCCTACCCGCAACTCGACCGGGTGCACCTCACCGACTACAAAGTGCGCATCCTCGATGGAGCCACCGCCACAGGGGCCGTCACTCGAGTACTCATCGACTTCAGCAACGGTGCTCGCAGCTGGACCACCATCGGCGTCAGCGGCAACATCATCGAAGCGTCGTGGCGGGCGTTGGAGGAAGGCCTCGTGTACGGCTTGCTCCACGCCGAGGCCTGAGTCATGCGGCGGGCGCTCGCGATCGGCATCGCGACCGTGTTGGCGTTCGGCACGGCCTGCGGTGACGGCAACGAGACAACCGATCCCGTCGAGTCGGAGGGCACCGGAGCATCCGCACCTGAGTGTCCACCAGCACGCCGCTCGCTCATCGATGCGGTGCTGCCAGCCTCGGGGGCGGTCGAGGTCGGCGGTGTACGCCTTCCGGTGGGCGCGGTGCGTACCGCCGGCTACTCCGACACACCGAACACCGCGGTGATCTGGACCACCGATGCACCCGTCGACGATCCGTGGGCCCTGTGGTCCGAACTCGTCGACGTCTACCCCTCGACCGGCCTGTGGCCTCTGGTGCTCACTTCGCTGCCCGACTTCGGCGGAACGGGCGAGGCGGGCCGGCCGTGGCTGTCGAACGAATTCGACCTTCCGGCGGATCCGGCGGCCGCCGACGATGTCACCGCGGATGCTGCCTTCGCCGAGGAGTGGTCGTTGGTCGTGCCGACCGACGCCGCCGATCCCAGTTGGGTCGCCGAGGTGCTCGGCCCGTTTACTACTGAGGTTCCCACCTTGGCGCCCGCGTCGATGGAGTGCGCTGGAGCCGCGACGGCGCTCGCGGACGAATCGCAGATGGCCGCCGACTTCTCCACTTCTGGAGGAGACGCCTACATCGGCTTGGTCGCCACACACCGACCGGCGGATGCCTTGATGGCGATGGGCTACGCCGGGCCGGCCAACTACACGTCTGACCTCGCCAACTACACGTCGATGCTCCGCTCGTGGGAAGACCGTTTCGGCGCCTACATCGCGGTGGTGGGGTTCGCAGACATCACGGTGGTGATGGAGCGGCCGCCCTCCGACGACGAGGCGCTGTCCCACTTGGCCGCGGAGGTGTATGCCATCTGCCCCGACGTGGTGTGGCAGGGGGTCGGCAGCATTCCTGCGTTGGCGGGGGAGATCGCCTCGTCGGGGCAGCTCTTCTGCTGGTGGGATTGAACCGGCTAGAACTATGGGTGCTATGGCCGCTCCGAAGTCTGCTCCCGCCCCCGTCATCGACGACGCACGTTGGTACGCCTCCCCGCCGGTGGCCCCGGAGGCTTGGATGCCCGACCGGCCCGCGGAGCTCACCAGCTTCCAGCCGGTCGGCCCGCAGCTCGGTTACCAGGGGCCCGATCAGGGCTTTGCGCTCACCATTGCCAACCGCCTGCGACCCAAGCTGCACCTGCAGCCGGGCGAACACGCCGACGATGCCGTACGCGGCTGCCTCGGCATCGCGCTGAAGCGGGCCTCGCTGTTCAGCCGGGCTCCAGTGGTGCACGACCTCACCATTGCCTTCACCATCTGGGGTTTCTACGACCCCAACCCGCCGGCCGACCTGGTGGCCGAGCGCGGCCCTCGGTTCAAGGGAGTCGGCCACGCGCATCACTACACCGAGGCCCGGGCCCTGGCCGACATGGCCCCTGAGGCCACGCTGCGGATGAACCCGCAGCAGGTGCAGGCCGCGTACCCGGGTCGCTGGCGCGAACTCACCGGCGTCTGAGCACTCGGCGGCCGGCTGACGCGAAGACCCCTCCGCCGTCGCTTTCACGACAACGGA
>DMQJ01000366.1:5211-5424 GCA_003455715.1 Acidimicrobiaceae bacterium
CCGTCGCTTTCACGACAACGGAGGGGCCGCTTCGCCAGGAGGGGCGAGGGTTGTGATCAGCCGGTGATCGACGGGGGCAGCATCACCGAGTCGATCAGGTACACCGTTGCGTTGGCGGTCTGAATCTCTCCGACCACCACCATCGTGGTGCCGTTGACGGTGATCTCGTCACCCTCCACCATCACGGTCAGCACTTCGCCGGTGAAGGTGGTG
>DMQJ01000366.1:5452-7275 GCA_003455715.1 Acidimicrobiaceae bacterium
TCTGCCGACGACACCATCTCCTCGGCCTCACCCTCACCTGTCACCGAGGGCGGCAACAGGACATTGTCGATGAGGTGCACGGTGGCGTTGGCGGTCTGGATGTCGGCGACGATGACATCCGCCTGACCACCAGCGAGGCTCAGGCTGTCGCCCATCGCATCAAGAGTGAGCACTTCGCCGGTGAAGGTGGTGAGTTCGGTCATGTCGGCGAGGTCGTCGGCGGAGAGTCGTTCTGGGATGACGTGGAAGCCGAGGACGGTGGTGAGCAGACCGGTGGGGTCGGCGAGTGCGGCCTCGAGGGTGGCGGGGTCGAGTGCGGCGAAGGCGCAGTCGGTGGGTGCGAAGACGGTGAGTGCTTCGGCGCTGTTGAGGGTGTCGACGAGGCCGGCGGCGCTGACGGCGGTGACGAGGGTGGTGAGGACGGGGTTGTTGGAGGCGGCGGTGGCGACGGGGTCGTCGGTCATGCCGGCGAGGGTGCCTTCTTCGGCGCCGCCTTCGACGGCGGCGACGATGGCGTCGGCGTCGCAGATCTCTGCCGACGACACCATCTCCTCGCCCATCGTGGTGTCGGGTGCCATGGTGTCAACCACAGACTCGACCGGGGCCGCCGTGGTGTTCGCTGCTTCCCTGTCTTCACCGCATGCGACGGCGATCAGCGACAGTGCGGTGAGGGCGAGCACGCCCTTGGTTACCTTTCGCGACTTCATTTGGGGTACCTCTTTCATTGCTCGGGGGTGGCACGGTTCACGCAGAGCCGTGTTGGTTCGCGCACGCTTGGCGTACGGCGAAGTTGCGGCGATGTCACTCGACATCGACCACGATTGACATCCAGCCGGTTGCGCCGTTGGGGAACGGCTCGGCTCGTTCTTCCACCTGCATGCCGCCGGCGGCATCGATGGCCCGCACGGTGATTCGATGCCGTCCAGGCTTCGCGTCCCAGACGATGCGCCACTGGCGCCAGGTGTTCTCGTTGAGTTCGTCGCCCAGTTCGGCCTCGACGAACGGGCCATCGTCGAACGACACTTCGACTGCAGAAATGCCGATGGTCTGCGCCCACGCGACCCCCGCAACGGCGAAGGCCCCAGCCGGGATGGATGTGAGCGATCGTGGCGTGTCGATGCGCGACATCGTCTTGATCGGCGCCTCGCGATCCCAGCCGCGACGCACCCAGTACTGATCGAAGTCCGAGAAGCGTGTGAGTTCGATCTCGGTGAGCCACTTGGTGGCGGAGACATAGCCGTACAGTCCGGGCACCAACAGGCGGGCAGGGAAACCGTGGTCGATCGGGAGTGGTTCGCCGTTCATGCCCACCGCGACCAGCGCCGGCCGGTCGAACGCTGCGGCGACTGGAAACCCGGCGGTGTAGTCGTCGACGGAACGCCCGACGATCTGGTCCGCCTCCGGCTTCACGCCCGCCTCATCGAGCAGATCGCGCAGTGGCACGCCCAGCCACCGTGCCGTGCCCACCAGTTTTCCACCGACCGTGTTCGACACGCAGGTGAGCGTGATGTCTTCTTCCACCAGTCGGCGCGAGAGCAGCTCCTCGTAGGTGAAGCGCAGGGGCCTGTCGACGAGACCGGAGATGCTCAGGGTCCACCCATCGGTCGGCACCTGCGGCACCTCGAGGGCGGTGTCGACCCGGTAGAAGTCGGCGTTCGGGGTGAAGAACGGAGTCACTCCCGAGGCGTCCACCGCAACCGTCGTCGGTGCCATCGCCAGTGGGCGTGCTGCGGCGGGCAACCTGACGGCATCGCGTGAGGCGGCGGCGCTGAACCGGCTACGGAGCGCTCGGCCTGCCGCCGTGGCGGCACCGGCCAAGCCAG
>DMQJ01000360.1:0-190 GCA_003455715.1 Acidimicrobiaceae bacterium
GAGGGTGGCCGTGGTCGGACATCGTCGCAAGGCTACGGCCTTGTGCCTCTGGCCACCAGCGGGTTCGCTGCGTACGATGCGCCCATGACCACCCCCGACACTGCCGCCGTCGACCTTGGTGCGCTGTACCGCGCCGCTCGCGAACGCATCAGCGCACTCGTCACGGCCGACGGTGTCGACCCCGACCTGG
>DMQJ01000360.1:343-6896 GCA_003455715.1 Acidimicrobiaceae bacterium
CCGGTCGAGGTGGCCATCGCGACCGACGGTGTCGACCCCGACCTGGTGGTGCCGGCCACGCCAGAGTGGACCGTGCAGAACGTCATCGGTCACCTCTCCGGCATCTCCGTCGACGGTGTGAACGGCAACATGGCGGGGGCGCCGGGCGACGAGTGGACGGCCGCGCAGGTCGAACGCAACCGCGGCCGTTCCATCGAAGAGTTGGTGGATGAGTGGTCGCAGTACGGGCCGTTGATGGAGGGGTTCCTGTCGGGACCCGGTGGTCAGATGGCGGGCGCCGCGGTGATGGACATCCACACCCATGAGGCCGACCTGCGCCACGCCCTCGGCCTGCCGTTCGAGGTGCCCGCCGAGTTCCTGGCCTGGGCGGGTCCGCAAATGCGCGACGGGTTCCACGAGCAGGTGGCTGCCGCGGGCCTCGACCCCGTCGACCTCGACGTCGACGACCTCACCCTCTTCCGCGCCCGGCTCGGCCGTCGCACGGAGGACGAGGTGCGCAACTACCGCTGGTCGGCCGAGCCGTCGCCGTACCTCGGGGCGTTCTTCATCTTCGGGAGGGCCGCACGCTCGCTCGGGGAGGGCGAGTGATCGGTCGGCTCGACGAAGTGGTCATCGACTGCCACGATCCGATGAAGCTCGCCGAGTTCTGGCAGCGGGTGCTCGGCGGCTACGTGGTGCGCCAGAGCCACGAGTGGGTGGCCCTGGAGCCACCCCACGGCATCACCGTGTCGTTTCAACTCGTACCGGAAGCGAAGTCGGTGAAGAACCGGGTGCACCTCGACGTCGACGTGCCCGACCTCGCCGCCGCCACCGAGGCAGCCGAAGCCGTCGGAGCTCAACGTCAGGGCGAGCCGGTGTACGACGAACTGGGGGGCTTCCAGGTGATGCTCGACCCCGAGGGCAACGAGTTCTGTTTCGTCAACGGTCCCACCGCCATCACGGCCTGAACACACCGGTACGGTAGGCGTCATGGCACCCCCCATTCGCCGCATCGCACTCTCCACCGGTGGCGGCGACGCTCCCGGTCTCAACGCGGTCATTCGTGCCGCCACGCTCGCCGCCCGCAACCGCGGTTGGGACGTCGTGGGCATCCGCGACGGGTTCAACGGGCTGCTCGCCCCGGAGGAGTACGACGGCAACGGTGTCATCACGCTCACCCGCGACGCAGTGCGCGGCATCGGCCATCTCGGTGGCACCATCATCGGCACCACGAACCGCGGCAACCCGACGGCCTACCCAGTGCAGCAGCCCGACGGTTCGTGGGTGGAGGTCGATCGCACGCCAGAGGTGCTGGCACGGTTCGCCGAACATGGCATCGACGCACTGGTCACCATCGGTGGCGATGGCTCGCTCACCATCGGCAACCACCTGCACCAGGCGGGCCTGCGGGTCATCGGCGTTCCCAAAACCATCGACAACGACCTCGAGCAGACCACCCAGACCTTCGGCTTCGCCACCGCGGTCGAGTTCGCCACCGAGTGCATCGACCGCCTGCACTCCACGGCGGCATCGCACGGCCGAGTGTTGGTGGTGGAAGTGATGGGCCGCTACGCCGGCTGGATCGCCCTTGCCGCCGGGCTCGCAGGCGGTGCCCACGCCATCCTCATCCCCGAGGTGCCGTACCGGTTGGAGCCGGTGGTGGCCACCATCCGCCAGCGCGCCGAGCGTGGTGCCAAGTCGTCGATCGTCGTGGTGGCGGAGGGAGCCAAGCCGGTCGACGGCGAGCTCACCATCGTGGGCAAGTCCATCGGCCAAGCCGAACGCCTGGGCGGCGTCGGCGAGAAGGTGGCCCACCAACTTTCCGAACTCACGGGGCGCGAGGCGCGCACCGTCGTGCTCGGCCATCTACTGCGTGGCGGTCAGCCGAACGCGTTCGATCGCCAGCTCGGGTTGCGCTTCGGGGCCGCCGCCATTCGGGCACTCGATGAAGGTCTCGACGGGGTGATGGTGGCCCTCGATCCGCCCACGGTGAACTATGTGCCGCTGGCCGCTGCGGTAGCCCGCATGAAGACGGTGCCGCTCGACTGCGACACGATGCTCACCGCCCGCGACCTCGGCATCAACTTCGGCGACCAGATGCCACACGACGTGTAGGCGCGCCCGGGCAGGTCACCCACCGATCGCGTCACCCGCCGAGGTGTCGCACGACGTTGGCGGTCACTCGGCTCACCTGGTCGTCGTCGAGCGCGTAGACCCAGTCGGTGGTGCCGATGGTGGCCACGGTGCCACCCGCATCGCCAGACGGCTTGCAGGTGAGCATCACTGCGTTGCCGTACTTCACCCTCCGTTGTGAGTCGGTGGAGGTGTCGCCGTAGAGACGCTCGGCCACGAACTCGAGGTCGCACTGATCGCTGCTGGCAGCCACCGACTTCGGGTAGTCGCCTTCCCCGAGGTTGCTGGCCGGCGCAACCGCGACGATCACCGTGTGCGGTGCCGCGTCGGGCATCGCCGCGTACGGAAGGCCGTACTCGTCGAGCCCAAGCCGCACGCCGACGGTTTCGTAACCGACCGCACCGTGGGAACCGCCCAGCTGGTCGCCGTATCGGAGGCTGGTGCCCTCCAACATCCAGTGGTCGTCGCGGTACACCGTGAACCCACCGGCTGCCCGGGGAGTGGCCTGGCCGAAACGGGCGTACAGACCGAAGGCACTGCCCGCGCCGATGCTGCGCCACTCGGGCCTGCCCACCAGCGGGTCGCACCACATGCCGCTCATCGAGTGCTGGTCGGCGGAGCCGACGACGGGGTCGGCGCGATGGGCGCTGTACTTGTAGGCCGTCATGTTGCGGCAGCGCCCGGCCTCGGAGTCGGAGAGGCGTACCTGCCAGAACATCGTGTTGCCGCTGAAGCTGGCGTAGTTACCACCCGCCGCGATGTGCGCGTCGAGGGTGTCGCGTTGAGCGGCACTCCAGTACTCGTCGTGGCCGGCGCCGATGACCAGCCGGTAGCCGTTCAGCACATCGGGTGTGAGTTCCAGGTCGCTGCTGACGGCATAGTCGAGCGCGATCTCGTTGCGCTCGGCCCACTCCACGAAACGGCGTTCGTACGTCCACCATCCGGCGCTGCTCATGTAGCCCGGGTAACCGTGCTCCCACCGGTAGGCCTGGTAGGCCACGCCGTCGGTGTCGGCGGTTTCGCCGGGAGCGGCCACCGGGCTCTTGCGGTCGAGGTTGTCGACATGCGGGCGCACCAGCATGCCGCGCCCCCACGGTCGGTCGAAGCTCACCTGATGCCCGCCGGTGTACAGGCTGCGGCCACCCCAGTTGTTGTAGGCGTTGTAGGTGTTGGTGGCCAGCACCAGCAGCGGGTTGCCGGTCGGTCGCTTGGCGCGCAGCACGAACATCGCATAGCCATACGCCCGGTCGTGCGCAGCGCCGTGGGCGTGGAGGGTGACCAGGTACATGCCGCTCGGCCACTCGCTGCTCGTGGGGATGGTGACGGCGGCAGGCCATCCGCAGCCGTGGCTGTCGGCGTTGTCGGGGGTGGGGTGGGCATGCCCGGGAAGGTCGGTGGCGCTCCATAACGGCTCGGTGTGCGACACGTCGCTGCTCCACCGTCGCACCGAGACGTCGTAGGTGTCGACCGCACACCAGGCGTGCAGTTGCACACCCTCGCCCGGCAGATAGCTGAGCCGGTCGCAGTACGCCTCCACCGCGTCGTAATGGGTCACATCGTCAGCCATGCCGCCACCGTACCCGCCGGGCTGTTCGGGCTGCTTGGCCAGCTGGGTCAGCGGCCGGAGCGGAGGAGGCGACCGGGGAGGGCACCTGTGAACTCGTCGTGGTCGACGGTCTGCACGCCGTTCACCCACGTGCCCACGTAGCCCCGGCCGTGCTGCACCAGTCGGCGGCCTTCGGCGGGCAGGTCGTAGGCCATGCGTGGCACGTCGAATCCGAGACGGTCGAAGTCGATCAGGTTGAGGTCGGCGCGCATCCCGGGTGCCACCACGCCACGGTCGGCCAGGCCGTACAGCGCTGCGGTTTGCGAGGTCTGGCGGTGCACCACGTACTCGAGCGGCAACCGGTCGCCACGGCGACGATCTCGCGCCCAGTGGGTGAGCATGAACGTGGGCATACCGCCGTCGCAGATGGCGCCACAGTGGGCGCCGCCGTCGCTGAGCCCCATACGGGTGTGCGGGTGGCGGGTGACGGCTTCGGTGAACGAGAGGTCGCCGTAGCTGTAGTTGAAGAACGGGGCGTAGAGCATGCCGTTGCCGCCGTCGGCGACGAGTTGGTCGAGCACCAGTTGCATCGGCGGCACACCCAACCGCTGCGCCTCGGCCGCGACCGACGAGGAGGCGTCGGGTTCGTAGTCGATGTCGGCGCCGTGCACGGCCCACAGACGGCCAAGCTTCTCGAGCACGGCCTTCTGGAAGAAGCCGCCGTCGTCGGGCACGTCGTGGATGATGCGGCGGCGACGCTCGGGGTCGGCCAATGCCACGAGGCGCTCGGCCAGCGGCAGCGCCGCAACCTCCTGGTAGGCGGGGTGGAACAGCAGCGGGTGGATGGAGCCCTGCAGGCAGTAGAGGATGCCGATGCTGCGCCCGGCCACCTGGGCCACGATGGGCAGGCCATCGGCGTGCGCCTCGTCGAGCAGGCGGAGCACCTCGCGCCACACGTCGGGGGCCTGGTCGGGTTGGTTGAGGTTGACGCTCACCGGCTGGCCGGTGAGTGCGGCCACTCGGCGCATCCACGGCCACTCGTCGATGGGCAGGCGGGAGTGTTCGGGCGCGAACTGGAACAGGCCGCGGCCCACGCGAGCGATGGCTTCGGCGATGCCCAACAGCTCGTGGGCGTCGGCGGTGGTGCCGGGTACCAGTTCGCCGTCTTTCGTGCGGTGGATAGGGGTGCGGCTGGTCGTGAACCCGAACGCGCCGGCGCGCAGGGCGTCTTCCACGATGGCCGACATGCGGGCAATGTCGTCGGCCGTCGCCGGCTCGTTGCGCGACCCTCGTTCGCCCATCACGTACACGCGCAGCGGGCAGTGGCCGATCTGCGAGCCGACGTCCATCACCCTGGGCATCGACTCCAGCGCGTCGAGGTACTCGGGGTAGCTCTCCCAGTTCCACTGCAGGCCGGCGTGCAACGCAGACCCGGGGATGTCTTCCACGCTCTCCATCATCTCGATGAGCGTTGTGTGCAGTTCAGGCTTGGCGGGGGCAAAGCCGACTCCGCAGTTGCCCATGATGACCGTGGTGACGCCGTGCCAACCGGACGGCGTGACGTAGGGGTCCCAGGTGACCTGGGCGTCGTAGTGGGTGTGCATGTCGACCCAGCCCGGCGTGAGCAGCAGCCCGTCGGCATCGACAGTGCGGTCGGCCGACGCGCCTGCAAGCGAGCCGCCGGGCTCGACTGCGGTGATGGTGCCGCCGTCGACGGCGACGTCGGCGACCCGGCCGGCTTGGCCACTGCCGTCGACGAGGTGGGCGTTGTGGAAGATGAGGGAGTGGCTCACGCCGACATCATCGCGCCCCGAGCACCCTCACGTGCTCGTGGAGCAGACCGTTGGAGGAAATGGCAGTGTCGCTCTGGTAGGTGCGAACACCGTGGCGGTCGGTGAACGTGCCGCCCGCTTCCTCCACCACCACCATCACTGCGGCCAGGTCGTAGGGCTGTAGGCCGACCGCGTCGACTGCAATGTCGACCGCGCCTTCGGCCACCAGCATGTGTTGCCAGAAGTCGCCGAACCCGCGGGCTCGATAGGCACGTTGTTGCAGTTGCACCAACTCGCTGGTGAGGCCGAGGTCGTCCCATCCGGACGCGAAGGTGACGCACACCTGCGCGTCGGCCAACTGATCGACCGCCGACACCTTGCACGGGCGGCCATTGGCAAACGCGCCCAACCCACGCGCCGCCCACCAGGTGCGGCCCATTGCCGGCGCGGCCACCACGCCCACCACCGGCCCATGCTCGACGTGGGTGAGCGCCACCAGCGTGGCCCACACCGGGATGCCGCGCACGAAGTTCGACGTGCCGTCGATGGGGTCGATGACCCAACGCCACGGGGACGATGTGTCGCCCACCAGGCCGTGCTCTTCGCCGAACAGGCTGTGGTGCGGCCGTACGTCGAGCACCCGTTGGCTGATGGCCAGTTCCGCGTTGCGATCTGCTTCGGTGACCTCGCTGCGATCCGCCTTGCGATCGAGCCGGAACTCGCGGCTCTCGTAGAGCGGCAGGGCAACCGACGTGGCCAGTTCGGCCAACTCCAGCGCCAGCTCAAGCTCGGCAGCGGCGTCGAAATCGGGGATGGCGGGGAGTTGCGGCGAGGTCACGCACCGAGGCTATCGACGACGGTGGTGGCGATGCCGCTGGCGTCGAGGCCCATCGAGGCGAGGATCTTGTCGGCCGAACCCTGGGGGATGAAGCGGGCGGGAATGCCGAGCACCTGCACCGGCACGGTGGGCGCCAGCGCATGCACCTGGTCGGCGATGCTCATGCCGATGCCGCCCTCGCGGATGCCGTCTTCGCAGGTGACCACGAGGCGGTGCCCAGCGGCCGAAGCGATCATGGCGGGGTCGAGCGGCTGGCAGGACCGAACGTCCCACACGGTGGCGTCG
>DMQJ01000360.1:7028-7583 GCA_003455715.1 Acidimicrobiaceae bacterium
CGTCTCGTCGACCACCTTCTTCACGCCGGCCGGGTCGGCGGCGTCGGCGGCGACCCAGAGCGCGTCGATGCCGCGCTCGGCCAGGGCCGCAGCGGCCTTCTCGGCCTCCACCAACAACTTGCCCACACCGAGGATGGCCACCGAGCCGTCGCCCTCGCGCACCTGGCGGGCCAGGAGGCCCACGCCCACCTCATGCTCGCTCACATGATGAGCAGCTCCGCGCGGCCAGCGAATGACCACAGGGCCCTCGTCGGCGAGGCCGATGGCGTCGTGCAGCATCACCTCAAGGTCTTCGGCGCTGCTGGGGGCCAGCACCCGCATGCCCGGCACCTTGGCCAGCAGGGCCATGTCGTACACGCCGTGGTGGCTGGCGCCATCGGGCCCGGTGACGCCGGCGCGATCCAGACAGAACACCACGGGCAGCCGGTGCAGCGCCACGTCGTACACCACCTGGTCCCACGCTCGGTTGAGGAACGTGGAGTAGATGGCCACCACTGGACGCAGGCCGCCCATGGCCATGCCAGCTGCACCGGTGACGGCGTGCTGCTCGGCGAT
>DMQJ01000360.1:7757-16334 GCA_003455715.1 Acidimicrobiaceae bacterium
GCGGCGAAGGTGACGGCGTGCTGCTCGGCGATGCCGACGTCGAAGAAGCGCTCGGGGAAGCGAGCTTGGAACGGCAGCAGGCCGGTGGGGCCGGGCATGGCCGCAGTGATGGCCACCACGCGCGGGTCGAGCTCGGCTTCCTTGATGAGCGCCTCGGCGAAGCTCTGCGTGTAGCCGGTGATGACCGCAGGTGGAGGACCCACCATCGGGTCGAAGACCGGGGCGTCGTGCAGGTGCTTTTCGTCGTCGTCTTCGGCTGGCGAGTAGCCGCGGCCCTTCTGGGTGAGCACGTGCACCACGATGGGGCCTTCGGCCGACAGCTCGATGGCGTTGCGGAACGACTGCTCGAGCGACTCGATGTCGTGCCCGTCGACCGGGCCCACATAGCGAACGCCGAGTGCCTCGAAGAACGACGGCGGTTGCAGGAACTCGCGCACCGCCGCCTTGAACGCCTCCACACCCTTCTCGGCTTGCGGGCCGACGTAGGGAAGGTCGCGCAGGAACTGCTCGAGGCGTCGCTGACGGCGCACGTACACCGGGTTGAGGCGAATGTTGGTGAGGCTGTGCGACAGCTTCTCGGTGATGCGCTCGGGCAGACTCGGGTGGTCGATCTGCGCCTTCTCGCGTTCGGTGGGGCCGGCCGTGAGGTTGGAGATGGTGGGGGCGTAGCTGCGGCCGTTGTCGTTGAGCACGATGATGACGCGCTGCTTGCTGTGGCCGATGTTGTTGAGCGCCTCGTAGGCCATGCCGCCGGTCATCGAGCCGTCGCCGATGACGGCAACGATGTGCCGTGTGGGATCGGTGCCGAGGTCGCGGGCGACCGCCTTGCCGTACGCGTAGCTGAGGACGGTGCTGGCGTGGCTGTTCTCGATGAAGTCGTGGGCGCTCTCTTCGCGGTTGGGGTAACCGCTGAGGCCGCCCGCTTGCCGTAGCTGTTCGAAACCGTTCTGGCGCCCGGTGACGATCTTGTGCACGTACGCTTGGTGTCCGGTGTCCCACATGATGGCGTCGTCGGGGGAGTGGAACACCCGGTGGAGGGCGAGCGTGAGCTCCACCACGCCGAGGTTGCTGCCGAGGTGGCCGGCGTTCTCGGCCACGGCGCGAACGATGAAGTCGCGCACCTCACCGGCCAGCTCGGCCAGCTCGGGATAACTGAGGTCGCGAAGGTCGGCGGGCTGCCGGATCTGGTGCAGGGGCATGGCGGTCTCACGCTACCGCGGAGTAGGTTCGGCGGCGATGGCGCGGGAGGCCTTTCCTGTGGGTGCATCCGTCACGTTGGATGCATTCCACCTCGACCCCTACCCCTGGTACTCGCGCCTCGTACGCGAGGAACCGGTGAGCTGGGTGCCGGCCGCGCAGATGTGGTTCGTCACGTCAGCGGAGTATTGCCGCGACATCCTTCGCGACGACGACCGATTCGTGGTTGGTTTCGAGCGCAGCACGGTGCGCGACATCCTCGGCGAGCACATGATGTCGGTCGACGGCGAGCGTGCTCGGCGTTACAAGCGTGCGCACCAGGGCCCCTTCCTGCCGGGCTCATTGCGGGAACACATGGAGCCACGCATCACCACCATCGCCCGCGAACTGGTGGGCTCGTTCCGCGACCGAGGGCAGGTGGAACTTCGCTCGGGGTTTGCCAGCCGGTTGCCGGTGTTGGTGATGCTTGCGTTGCTCGGCCTACCTGCGGCCGATGAACTGCTGATGCGCCGCTGGTACGACGCGTTGGAGGCTGCCTTGGCCAACACCGAGTTCGAGGCACGTACGCGGGAACTGGGCAAGGCGGCGGCCGACGAGTTCCATACGCACATCCGTGCCGCGGTTCGCCAACTGCGAAGCGACCGCAGGCCCGGCACCCTGCTCGACGACTTGGTGCACGCCGCCGCCGACGGACCCAGCGGGCGCCTCAGTGATGACGAGATCGTCCTCAACGCAGGCATCGTGCTGTTCGGTGGCATCAGCACGGTGGAGGCGCTGGTACTCGACGCGGTGTGGGCGTTGGGGCAGACCGAGGGGGCGTTGGAGGCAGCCGTCGCCGACCCCACCACCGTCCATCGAGCCGTACACGAGACCATCCGCTGGATGGGGCCGGTGCAAACCGCCCATCGCATGGCCACCACCGACGTCGAAGTCGGCGGGCACACGATTCGCCGTGGCGACATGGTGGCCTGTGTGCTCGCCGCGGCGAACCGCGACCCGGCAGTGTTCGAAGACCCCGACCAGTTCCGCCCCGACCGGCTCGACTCGCATCAGCACCTCGGGTTCGCCGCTGGGCAACACCACTGTCTGGGCCTCCATCTGGCCCTCGCAGAGTGCCGTGTCGCCCTCACCGAGTTGGTGGCCGCATTGCCGGGTCTGCGCGTCGACCCCTACCGGCCGAGCGTGCCGGTGGGCAGCGAGTTCCGCCAGCCTGACCATTTGTGGGTGGTGTGGGATACCGTGCGCGCATGAGCGCACTCCCGTCGTACGAAGCGTTGCCTCGCCGAGCTGGCATGCCCGCCAGTTGGGGGCTCTGGGGTTCTCCTGAGGCCGATGTGTTCGGTTGCCTCAACATGCTCACGCCTGAGCGCGTGGTCGCGGCCGCTGGCCTCGTGCAGCGAGGGGCGGTGTTCGCACTCAACTGGAGCATGGGACTGCCCGATCCGCCGTTGTTCGGTCGCCAACGGTTCACCCACGAGGTCACTGGCACCGACACGTCCACCAGCCACGACGATGTGCTGCATGGCTGGAACACTCAGTCGAGCAGCCAGTGGGATGGCTTCCGGCACATCCGCAACCATGCTGCCGACAGCGACGAGGCAGGTACCGGGCACTTCGGCGGCATCGACGACGCGCAGCACGGCATCCACCATTGGGCACAGCGTGGCCTCGTGGGGCGCGGCGTGCTGGCCGACATCGGCCGCTGGCGGAAGGCGGTCGGGCGCCCGCTGCACTACGACGAGTCCGACCCCATCGAGCCTGAAGAGATCGGCGAGTGCCTGGCGGCGCAGGGCACCGAGTTGCAGGAAGGCGATGTGCTGCTGGTGCGCACCGGCTGGGTGGGCTGGTACGAGGGGCTCGACGCAGCGAGTCGCCAGGCGTTGGCGGCTCCGGGTGCGCTGGCCACGCCCGGGTTCCGCAGCGGTGAACACCTTGCCGAGTACCTGTGGAACCTGCACATCTCGGCCATCGGCTGCGACAACCCGGCGGTGGAGGTATGGCCCCCCGGCGCGCTGCTGTCGGCCGAGGAGGAGGCAGCGGCCCGCCACGACCGTCGTCGGCTGCACGAGATCTTCACGCACACCTTGCTGTTGCCGATGCTCGGCTTGCCGCTCGGCGAGTTGTGGACGTTGGAGGCGCTGGCCGCCGACTGCGCTGCCGATGGCCGGTACGAGTGCATGTTCACCTCGGCGCCGCTCAACCTGCCCAACGGTGTGGCCAGCCCGCCCAACGCCCTCGCGATCAAGTAGAGAGAGATCCTCATGACCGGAGTATTCGAAGGACAGAGTGCGCTCGTCACCGGCGGCGCCACGGGTATCGGCTTGGCCTGCGCCACGCACCTTGCACGCGACGGCGCTGCAGTGGTGTTGGCGGGCCGTCGAGCCGACAAGTTGGAGGAAGCGGCCGCGGGCCTGCGCGCTAACGGTGCAGCGGAGGTGCACACCGTGGTGTGCGATGTCACCGATGAGGCTGCGGTGGAGGCCGCGTGCTCGGTGGCGGCGGGGGTGGGCCGGTTCACGATGGTGGTGGCCAACGCCGGCACCGGCGCGGCGTCGCCCATTCACCTCACACCGCTGGAGGAGTGGAACTCGGTGATGGCCACCAATGTCACCGGGGCGTTCCTCACCATCAAGCACTCGGCCGCCCACCTTGCGCGCAACGGCGGTGGGTCCATCGCCGCCGTGTCATCCATCGCCGGGCCGCTCACCCACCGCTACATGACCTCGTACTGCGTCTCCAAGGCGGCGCTGGAGATGCTGGTGCGCCAGGCCGCCGACGAGTTGGGCTCGGTCGGCATTCGTGCCAACGCAGTACGCCCGAGCCTGGTGCCCACCGACATCTCGGTGGGCCTCACCAGCAGCCCCGACGTGGTGCAGGACTACCTCGACCAGATCCCTGTGGGCCGCCTCGGCACTGTTGACGACATCGCCTCGGCGGTGCGGTTCCTGCTCGGGCCGGAGAGTTCGTGGATCACCGGCCAGTGCATCAGCACCGACGGCGGCCACACGCTGCGCCGCGGCCCCAACCTCACCCCGCTGATGGAGATGGTCCTCGGCCCCAACGCCCACCCGCACTGACGATGGACGACCCAGAGATCGTGGCCGTGTTCGAGGCTCTCGACTCGCTGGCGCCACGGCCTCGCGGGTGAGACTGCAGGGATGCACACCTCGCTCTTCGATCTCACCGGCCACGTCGCACTTGTCACCGGAGGCAACAGCGGCATCGGTCTGGGCATGGCGAAGGCGCTCGCCGAACACGGTGCGTCGGTTGCCATCTGGGGCACCAACCCGGCGAAGAACGCGGCGGCTGCGGAGGAGTTGCGAGCCATCGGCCGACCGGTGCTCGACCTGGTGTGCGATGTGGGCGACCACCAGGCCGTGATCGACTCGATGGCCGCCACGGTCGACCGCTTCGGCAGGCTCGACTCGTGCTTCGTCAACGCCGGCGTGGGCGGCAAGGCACCGAGCTTCGCCGAGATGACCGAGGAGGAATGGCACCGCGTGCTGCGGGTGAACCTCGACGGCGCGTTCTTCACCGCCCAGGAGGCCGTGAAGCGGATGAAAGGGCAAGACCCGCAGGGTGGCTCCATCGTGTTCACCACGTCCGGGTCGGCGTTCTACGGCCAGCAGCGCGGCCAGCACTACGGCGGCAGCAAGGCGGCCCTCAACGCGATGATGAAGGGCATCGCCGTCGAGCACGCCCGCCACGGCATTCGCTGCAACTCGGTGCTGCCCGGCTGGGTGGAGACCGACATGACCGAACCGGCGCTGGGCTGGAGCACGTTCGTGGAAAAGGTGATGCCGCGCATCCCGATGCGCCGCTGGGGCGTGCCCGCCGACTTCGGTGGCATCGCCGTCTACCTCGCCAGCCAGGCCAGTTCGTGGCACACCGGCGACGTCATCACCCCTCGACGGCGGCCACCACTCGTTCTGAGGGTCGTAGAATAGGAAGATGAGCACGACGCGAACTCCGGGTAGTCGAATGGAGCGTGTCGTCGTGCGGGCAGCGCTTGGAGCTGAGCCAGATGACCGGCAGTTCTGGCTCTCGCGGCCGGCCAACGAGCGTCTCGCCGCCGTCACGGCGCTTCGCCGCACAATCTTGGGAACTGGCGATGGACCTGGATCGCGACTTCAACGAGTTTGTTCAGTCATTTCTCGCCCATGATGTGCGCTTCATGGTCGTTGGCGGCTATGCCCTAGCCGCCCACGGGCTGCCACGCGCAACAGGCGACTTCGACACGTGGGTCTGGGTGGGAGAGTCAAATGCGCAGCGAGTTCTTGCGGCGCTGGACGACTTCGGATTCGGCGGCCTCGGGCTGACCGCGGACGACTTCGCTCAGCCTGGGCGCGTGGTGCAGCTTGGGTATCCGCCGTGTCGCATCGACATCCTCACCTCAATCGACGGTGTCGACTTCGACGAGGCGTGGCCGAACCGTTCCATCGTGGCCGTCGACGGCATGGAGCTACCGGTCATCGGACGGGACGATCTCGTACGCAACAAGCGTGCCGTCGGACGACCCCAGGACATCGCTGACGTTGCGCGCTTGACAGCAGACGGCGAGGGGCCGATCTCGGGCACGCCGATGACCGGGTGATGGCGGGTCGCGTGGAACACTGACAGACATGACGACTCCCAGCGCCACAACTCGGGTGGACGGTCATGCCGGGCAGCAGGCGGTGGCCGCGCTGATGGCATTCGGCACCGACACCATGTTCACGCTCAACGGTGGGCACATCTGGCCTCTGTACGACGCCGCCCGCGACCAGGGGATGAAAGTGGTCGACACCCGTCACGAGCAGACGGCCACCTTCGCCGCCGAGGCATACGCCAAGCTCACCCGCAAGCCCGGCTTCGCGGCGCTCACCGCTGGCCCGGGCATCACCAACGGCGTGTCGGCCATCACCTCGGCGTACTTCAACGGGTCGCCCCTCGTGGTGCTCGGAGGGCGGGCACCCGAAGCACGGTGGGGCGCCGGTTCGTTGCAGGAGTTCGACCACATCCCGGTGGTGCAGTCCATCACGAAGAGCGCATCCACGGTGAAAGACCCCGCGCAGGCGGGCGCAATGGTGCACGCCGCCACCCGCCTCTCGATGACCCCACACCGCGGTCCGACGTTCCTCGACGTGCCGCTCGATGTGTTCTTCGCCGCGTCAGCGGGCGACATCCCGGAGGTCGATGAGTGCGTCGGCCTCGGCGCTGCGCCGAACGACGACGAGGTCGCTGCGCTCGCCGCGCTCATCGCCGCGGCGGAGCGCCCCGCGTTCATCATCGGCAGCGACGTGTACTGGGACGGTGCGTGGGAGGCACTGCGGGAGGCGGCCGAGCACCTGCGCGTGCCCTGCTTCTTCAACGGCCTCGGTCGCGGCACGCTGCCGGCCGACCACGAGTTGGCGTTCCTGCGTACACGCGGCCTGCTGAAGGCGCGGGCCGACCTGGTGGTGGTGTGGGGTACGCCGCTCGACTTCCGGCTCGGCTTCGGCCAGTTCGGCAACGCCCAGGTGGCTCATGTGGTCGACAGCAACTCGCAGCGCGCACACCACGTCTCGGTGCCCACCGTGGCCGGCGACAGCAACCTGGTGCTGCGGGCGCTTGCCGATGGGCCCGGGCCGTCGATCGACCGCAGCGGCTGGGTGGCCGAACTGCGTGCGGCGGAAGAGAAGGGGCGTGCCGCCGACGACGAACTGCTGGCAGCCGGGGGCGATGTGGTGAAGCCGAGCCGCATCTACGGCGAGCTGGGCAAGCGGCTGGAACGAGACGCCGTGGTGATCTGCGACGGCGGCGACTTCGCCTCCTATGCCGGCAAATTCGTGGAGGTCTACGAACCCGGCTGCTGGCTCGACACCGGCCCCTACGGCTGCCTGGGCAACGGGCCCGGCTATGCAATCGCGGCCCGCAGTGTGCGCCCCAGCAGCCAGATCGTGCTGCTGCTCGGCGACGGCGCTGCCGGCTTCAGCCTGATGGACGCCGACACGATGGTGCGCCACGACCTGCCGGTAGTGATGGTGGTGGGCAACAACGGCATGTGGGGGCTCGAGAAGCACCCGATGCAGGCCATCTACGGCTGGGACATGGCGTGCGATCTGCAGCCTGGCTGCCGATACGACGAAGTGGTGCGCGCGCTCGGGGGCGCGGGCGAGACGGTGTCGTCGCCCGACGAGATCGGGCCGGCGCTCGACCGCGCGTTCGCCAGCGGTGTGCCCTACATGGTGAACGTGCTCACCGACCCGATGGACGTCTACCCGCGCACCAGCAACCTCGGCTGAAGCCGGGCAGCAGCGGTCAGTCGCAGCCGCCGCCGGGTTGGGGCACGATGTTGCCCGCAGCGTCGATGTCGTACAGGGGTGATTCGGCGCGCAGGTAGTTGGGCACCATCATCGCCTCCACGGCGATGTCTTGGTTCTCCAACAGCATGTAGCTCTCCATCGCTGTCTGGAACAGTTGCCGCTCGCGTGAGCACGCCACCGACGAAGCATCGTTGATGTTCTCGACGCCTTCCTTGGCCTTCTCGGCGACGTTGCAGCCCGCGAGGCCAGCAGCCAGAAGTGCCAGCAGCGGAAGGGAGAGCGCCCGAGCTGAGCGCCGGGTCATTGTGTCTTGTCCATGAATCGGTCGACCTCCACCAGGACTCGGGTGACCTTTCCTGCGGCCACCAGCCCTTTGGTATCGGACGCCGAGACAGTGAACGTGAGCCGCCGACCCTCGATCTTTTCGAGGACGGCTTCGGCTTCCACCTGCCCGCCCACCGCAGTCGGCTGCAGATGGTCGAGTTGGACCCGCATGCCCACCGTGGTGCTGCCCTCCGGAAGTTGGCCGGCGAGGGCGGCGCAGGTTGCCTGCTCCACCAGAGCGACCACCCGCGGGGTTGCCAGCACGACGACGGATCCAGAGCCCATGGCCAACGCCGTATCGGCGTCGGTGACCACCAGGCTCGCCGTGCCCTTCATGCCAACCGTTGCACCCACAGGGAGCCACGCTAACGCCTGCAGCAGTGGTCACCGCACACCGCCCCCTCGGTAGGCTCCCCGCATGGAACGGTCGATGATCGACGGAGACGTGCTTGAGCGAGTGTTGGCGGCGGCGGTTCGCACCGGCGCCGAGTTCGCCGAGGTGTACGCGGAAGACAAGCGATCCACCGCGGTGGGCCTCGACGACCGCAAGGTCGAGCAGGTCACCAGCGGCCGCGACCGGGGCGCCGGCATTCGGGTGGTGAAGGGCGACACCACCGGCTTCGCCCACACCGCCGACCTCAGCGAGGTCGGGCTGTTGGCCGCCGCCGAGGCCGCCGCTGCCGCTGCCAGCCAGGGCGACGGCCGCACTCGCACCATCGCCCTCACCCGGGGGCCGCAGCGCACCTGGAGGCCGGCTGCCCCGGACCCGCAC
>DMQJ01000202.1 GCA_003455715.1 Acidimicrobiaceae bacterium
CCCTCGGTGTCGACAAGCGGCCGCAATTCAGCCAGCGCACCATCGCCCAGATGGGCACCAACCAGAGCGATCTTGCCCGTGCCGTTGCCCGCCTGAGCGCCGCTCGAGCCTTTCTGTTCGACGAAGTGGGCCAGGCGTGGAATGCGGTGCAGGCCGGTGGCCGAGTGAGCCTCCACCAGCGGGCGCGCATGCGTCTCGCGGGTGCCAACGCTGCCGAAACCGCCGCGGCGGTAGTCGACACGCTGTACACGATGGCGGGCGGCACCTCGGTGTTCGAGAGCAGCGCGCTGCAACGGTGTCTGCGCGACGCCCACGTTGCGACACAGCACATCATGGTGGCGCCCCGTCTGTACGAGACGATGGGGAAGCATCTGTTCGGCATCGACATCGATGCCACGATGATCTGACAAGCGGGCCAGCGTCGCAGCGGTCAGTTGCCTGCCGCTGAGGGCGCCGCCGCCCGACAAACCTTCGGCTCGTCTGTGGGAACTACGCTCGCGCCACAACGGGAGTCACGGGAGGGCAGATGTCGGTTCAGAAGCGCAAGGTCGTCGTGGTCGTTGGCGGGGGTGCCGTTGCAGCGGCGCTGCCCATGGTGGGTGTGACACCCGCACAGGCCGCATCGTTCAACGTCACCAACCTCAACGACAGTGGCCCTGGGTCGCTTCGCCAGGCCATCGAAGATGCCAACGCTGCAGCAGGGCCCGACACCATCACGTTCCAGGCGGGTCTTTCCGGCACCATCACCCTCACCACCGGCCAGTTGGAGATCGCCGACAGCGTCACCGTTGAGGGTCCGGGGGCAGCGGTGCTCACCGTCAGCGGCGACGACGCCAGCCGAGTTTTCTACCTCTACAACGCAAGTTCAACGATCGACGTCACCATCGAGGGGCTCACCATCACCGATGGCGACGCCAACATCGGAGGGGGCCTGGTCAACTTCGACGAGAACCTCACTCTTGACGGCGTCGTGGTCACGGGCAATACCGCAACCGGCGACGGTGGCGGCCTGTGGCTCGATGGCTTCAACATGACCGTCACCATCCGCGATTCGGTCATCTCGGGCAACTCGGCAACTGACGATGGCGGCGGCATTTACGTGGAAGACACCGGCGGTGAGTTGCGAATCGAGCGCACCGTGGTGTCGGGGAACGCCGCTGGCTACGACGGCGGCGGCATCTACTTCTACGACCCCGACGCTGCTGTCACCATCGTTGACAGCGAGATCAGTAACAACACCGCCGTCAGCAACGGTGGGGGTATCTACCTGTACGGCACCGACGGGGGCCCGTTCATCATCGAACGCTCGGCCATCTGGGGCAACTCGGCGGGGTCGGGCGGCGGCATCTTCCTGTACGAAGCCGACCACCCGGTGCGCATCATCAACTCGACCATCTCGGGCAACAGGGCCGATGACGGTCCCGGCGGGGGCGTCTACCTGTACGACGCCTCATATGTATCGTTCGAGCACTCCACCATCGCCGACAACGAATCGAACACCGATGTCGCCGGCGTGTTCGTGTACGACGGCGAACTCACCCTCGACCACACGGTGATCGCCGACAATGTCGCCGACACGGTCGGTGCGTCGCAGGACCTGTTCGTCGATGGTCCCGGCGGGGCGGTCGTGGCCAACTGGTCGGTGGTGGAAGACACCACCGTGGCGCTCGGAGGTGCCAACAACACCACGGGCTCCGACCCCAACCTGGGCGTGCTGCAAGACAACGGTGGCCCGACCGACACCCATCTGCCACAGGCGGGCAGCTTGCTCATCGACGCCGGCGACCCTGCCATCGCGGGTGCTCCCGCGACCGATCAGCGCGGCCTCGCCCGCCAGACTGGCACCATCGACATCGGCGCAGTGGAGGTGGCTGAGCCACCGGTGAACGACGAGTACGCCACCAACGAAGACACGCCGCTCAACATCGCGGCGCCGGGCGTCCTTGGCAACGATCCGACGTCGGGCACCCTCTCGGTTGACACCGAGCCCACCAACGGCACGCTCTCGCTCAACGCCGACGGCAGCTTCAGCTACACGCCGAACCCGAACTTCAACGGCAACGATTCGTTCGTTTACGCCATCAGCGGTGCCGGCACCGCCACCGTGTCGATCGTGGTCAACCCGGTCAATGACCCGCCGGTCGGTGGCACCGACTCGGCCGACGTGCTTGCCGGTAAGTCGGTCACCATTCAGGTGCTCGCCAACGACTCCGACCCAGAGAGCAACCCGCTCAGCATCACGTCGGTGTCGCAGGGCATGAAGGGCACAGTGGTCATCAACGGCAACGCCGTGGTCTACACCGCGAACGCTGGTGCCATTGGTGCCGACTCGTTCACCTACACCCTCTCCGATGGCATCGATACGGTGGTGGTGACCGTCAACGTCACCATCCGGCCCAACGAGATCCCGGCCACGGGTGCGGCATCGGGTTCGGTGGCGCTGCTCGGCATGTCGTTCCTCGTGGTCGGTGGGGCCCTGCTGGCCGGGTCGCGTCGCCGTCGCCGGTTGGTGTAGCCCACCGTCCTCCCCGGCTACGGTCGGGGTGATGGAGGCCATTCATCTGCGCACCGAGGGCGACGTGGTGGTTGCCACCGTTCGCCACCCGCGGTCGCCGGTCAACGCGGTCGACGAACTGTTGCACGACGAGTTCGCCGAGCTGTTCGCGCAGCTTCGACGCGACCCGGGCGGCCGTGCCATCGTGCTCACTGGCGAGGGTAAGGCGTTCAGCGCCGGCGGCGACTTCGAGTGGTTCCCGCAGCTGCGCGACCCGGCGCGGCTGCCGGCGTTGCACCGTGCCGCCAAGCAGATGGTGTGGGACCTGCTCGACATCGAGGTGCCGGTGGTCTGCGGCCTCAACGGAGCGGCAGCCGGGCTGGGGGCATCGATCGCCCTGTTGTGCGATGTCATCGTGATGAGTGAGCGGGCGGTCATCGTTGACCCGCACGTCAATGTGGGCTTGGTGGCGGGCGATGGTGGCGCCGCGGTGTGGCCGCTGCTGGTGGGGCCGTTGGCGGCGAAGAGGCACCTCCTGCTCGGCGAGCCGCTCAGGGCCGACGACGCGCTCCGCCTCGGTGTGGCGGCCGAAGCGTGTCCGGCCGATCAGGTGCACGAGCGGGCGATGGCGTGGGCACAGCGGTTGGCCGCCCAACCCCCGTTGGCTGTGCGCGGCACGAAGCAGGCAGTGAACGCACAACTGAAGCAGGCGCTGCTCACCAGCTTCGACCTGTCGACCGCGCTGGAGTTGCCGTGCTTCCTGTCGCACGACCATGTGGAGGCCATCGACGCCATGCGCGAACAACGCACTCCGCGATTCGAAGGGAGATGACCGTGGAACCCACGAACCCGGTGCTCGACGCCATCCTCACCACGCGCGCGATGCGCCGCTTCACTGATGCGCCAGTGGACCAGGCCGCAATCGAGACCTGTCTGCAGGCGGCGCAGCAGGCGCCGAGTGGCGGCAACGTGCAACCGCAGCAGTACGTGGTGGTCACCGACCCCGAGCTACGGGCGAAGGTGGGCGACCTGTACCGGCTGGCCTACGACCGCTACGAGCAGTCGCTGCCCGAACCGGGCGACATGCCCGACGAGAAGGCGGCGGCGTCGTGGCGCCGCAACCGCGACGCCAGTCGTCACCTGGCCGACCACCTCGGTGAGGTACCGGTGCTGGTGCTCTTCTTGCAGCCGATCGTGCCGTGGGGCGGGGAGGATGCGGAGGGCCCGCTCGACATCGGCCGCCTCGATGCCAGCGTGTATCCGGCGGTGCAGAACTTCTGTGTGGCGGCTCGCTCGCTCGGCCTCGGTACGGCGCTCACCACCGTGATCCGCATCCGCACCGACGAAGTGTTGGCGCTGCTTGGGGTGCCTACCCGGGGCGACGGACGCCGACGCTTCGAGATCGCCGCGCTCGTGCCGGTGGGTCATCCGGTCGGGTCATTCGGGGTCGCCCCGCGCAAGCCGGCGGCCGCGGTGACACATTGGAATGGGTGGGGCAACCGCACCAACTGACGAAACGGCCTGCCGCTCCGGCACGCCTTCGCCCGCGTGTGCGTGCTAATCAACCCTCCATGACGTCGACTCAGGAACGCCTCACCTTCGACCTGCTCGACCCCGAGCTCTACCAAGACGGCGAGCGCATGCACGCCGCCTTCACCTGGATGCGGGCCAACGAACCCGTCTACCGCGACCGCAGAAACGGGCTGTGGGGCATCACCCGCAATGCCGACCTGCGTGAAGTGGAGCGCCGCAGCAGCGTGTTCTCCAGCGCCCAGGGCTACCGCGCGATCTGGGCTCCCGACGAAATCAACATGATCGCCCAAGACGACCCACGGCACCGCCAGCAGCGGCTGCTTGTACAGGGCGACCTCACTGGCGCAGCCATCGCCAAGCGCAAGGACGAGTTCGAGTCGCTGGCTACCGAACTGATCGACGCTGCGCTGGCGAGGAACGAGATGGAGGTGGTGGAGGAACTCTCGGGCCAGCTTCCGGCGCGCACCACGTGTCGCCTGCTCGGCTATCCCGAGAGCATGTGGCGAGAGGTGAAGAGCTGGAGCGAGCGCTTGATGCGTATCGACATGCGCGAGCGCGACGGCGAGACGTTCACCGAGTTCATCGACGCCAACATGGAGTTCGTTCAGGCGCTGATGCCGATTGCCGCAGAGCGGGCGAAGTGCCCGGCCCACGACTTCATCAGCACGTGGGTACATGCTGAGATCGACGGCGAACGGCTGCCGCCGGCCGCAATCGTCCACGAGGTGGGCCTGTTCATCAGCGGTGGCGCGGAGACCACGCGTACCGCGATCAGCCACGGGCTACGGGCGTTTGTGGACCATCCCGAACAGTGGGAGGCCATGGCGGCCGACCCGTCGTTGGTGCCCACCGCGGTGGAGGAAGTGCTGCGGTGGGTGACGCCGCTCAACAACATGTTCCGTCGCGCCCTGGCCGACGACGAGATCGGTGGGCAACCGATCCGGCGTGGCGACCGCATCATCATGCTGTACCCGTCGGCCAACCGCGACCAAGCGGTGTTCGATCGGCCGTTCGAGTTCGACATCACCCGCGACCCGAACCCGCACCTGGCATTCGGCTTCGGCACGCATCTGTGCGTGGGGACGCATGTTGCACGCACCACGTTGGCTGCCGTCTTTGGTCAGCTCTCGCAGCGCATCACCAACCTGCGCGTGGTGAGCGAGCCTGATGTGGAACCGAACATCTTCGCTCGCGCTGTCCGCAGTTTCCGCTTGGGCTACGACCTGCGCTGACAGGTCGTAGCCGCTTGCGATGGGAGGCTCAGCCGTCGAGGCGTGCGAAGTCGAGGTTGCACTTCTCGATCGCAGCGTCGAGCCCGCGGAACAGTTCGCGGAACTGCTGGCTGGTTGGTGACTCGGTGTAGGCGATGGCGAGGAAGGTCTCGTACCCAATCTCGTTGTACATCTCCCGACCCACGCAGCGGGCCTCGTCGTCGTTGAGCGGCGGGTTGGCCCTGCTGCCAAACGCCTGTCCGATGACGAGGGCAATCTCGTCGGGGAGCGGGGTGGGCTGGTTGGCGATGTCGAGTTCTGCCTGCAGTGCGTCGAGCTCACCCTCGAGGTCGGCGACCGTCTCGTTCAGCGACTCGACCTCGCCGGTGGCCTCGTCGAGGCTTTCCTGCGTGGGGGCG
>DMQJ01000045.1:0-250 GCA_003455715.1 Acidimicrobiaceae bacterium
GCGGGTGGTGCTGGTGAGCTGCGACCCCGTGGCGATGGCCCGCGACACGGCCCTGCTCGCCGAGGCGGGCTACGTGCATGCAGGCGCCACCGTGCTCGATCTCTTCCCTCACACCCCCCACGTGGAAGTTGTCACCCGCTTCGACCGCGTCGAGTTCACCTCCTGACCCCTACCGTCGGCCGCAGCCCAGCGAGGGCGATGCAGTGACCCGCCGACGTGTGGCGATTCAATCAAAGAGTCGTGGCGGGCC
>DMQJ01000045.1:420-9184 GCA_003455715.1 Acidimicrobiaceae bacterium
CAATCAAAGAGTCGTGGCGGGCCTTTAGCGACGGCTTGTTCCACGAACGCGTTGAACGACTCCGCCGGGCGCCAACAATCCGGCTTCTCCGAACCGCTCTCCGCAACGACGAAGACTCCGTCAACAGTGAGGTACATGACTTCGTAGCCCTGGTGCTGCGCGAGGAGGATGGCGCCCTCCGGGAAGAGAGGACCGTGGTCGCGCTCCATATCCCATGCGGTCGTTACGGCGTCCCTGAGACCCTCCAAGGTCATGTCGTAGTCGTAGCCGAACAGCGGTCTGTGATCTCGTCCGAAGTATCTGAAGAAGAGGACAAGATCCTCGGGCAGCGCCTTCCCTCCCAGAATCTCATGAGCAGCCGCGAGATCCTCCTCGCTGAAGCCAACCCCTCCCCGCTTCGCCTGTAGAGACCGATAGTCAGACTCATCCACTTCCGACCTCCCGAAGTGCTATCGCAGGCGAGCGAGTGAGCGTTCCACGCGGGCGAGGAAGCGCGTGCGCTGCTCGAGGGTGGATCGGTCGGCGCCGTAGAACGCCAGCCACGTGGTGCGGGCGAAGCGGTTGCACAGCACACGCAGCGACCGGGTGACCACCCGCTTGCCGCTCTCGCCCGAGAGGGTGTTGACCAGCTTCGACGAGCCATGCGTGGTGACCGCCACGATGCGGCGAATATTGGTGAGCTTGGGGCGGATGCGGTTGGCGCCCGGTGGCAGGTCGTAGGCGACGCCGGCCACCCACACCCGGTCGATCCAGCCCTTCAACATGCCTGGTTGGCCGCTCCACCACGTGGGGTACACCAGCACCAATGCCTCGCACCAACGCAGATCGTCGGCGTACGAGGTGATCTCCGGCTTGGTGTCGGGCGGGTCGAGGTGATGCACGCGCTCCCACGCGGACAGTTCGGGGCGGAACCCGTCGGCGTACAGATCGGTGACGCGCACCTCGTGCCCGCCGGCTGACAACCCGGCCAACACCCGGTCGCGGGCGGCGGCGATGAGCGAACCCTCCAGTGGGTGGCAGTAGACGACGAGCACCTTCACAACGAGGCCATCCGCTGGTCGACCTTGGCGAGGAAGGCCTCGCGCTGCTCGGTGGTGGCGGTGTCGATGGCGTACAGGCCGAGCCAACTGGTGCGGGTGCGCCATCCGGTGTTGAGGCGGAAGGCCCGCAGGAGGATGCGTCGACCGTTGTCGTTGATGGCCTTCACGTAGATGCGGGGCGACCCGTAGGTGCTGATGCCGACGATGCGGCGCACGTTGCCCAACGCCGGGCGCACCTTGCGGGCGTCGTTGAAGCGGAACGCGACGCCCATCACCATCACGCGCTCGAGCCAGCCCTTCAGCACGGCCGGCAGCGAGCTCCACCACGTCGGGTAGACGAAGACGAGCGCCTCGGCTCGCTGCACCAGCGTGGCGTGCTCGGCCAGCAGTGGGTCGAGGATGGGTTGGTCGGTGTGGTACGCCTCACGCTCGGCCGGACTCATCGCCGCACTCACGCCAAGCGCATACAGATCGAGCAGGTGCACCGTGTGCCCCGCCCGCGCGAGCGCCGACGTGGCTCGGGCGGCGATGGCGTGGTTGAAGCTGTCGGCGCACGGATGCGCGAGAACCACCACCACCTCCATGGATTCGACCCTACCTTCCGCCAGTGACGTCGATGAAGGCCCCGGTGACGTAGCTGGCGTCGGACGAGCACAGCCACAGCACGGCACCTGCCACTTCCTCGGCGCTGCCGCTGCGCAACATGGGGATCTGCGGCGCCATTCGCTCGACGCGGCCGGGCGGCGCGTGCAGATGGAAGTCGCTCTCGATGAGTCCAGGGCGCACGCCGTTCACACGAACGCCGAACGGGGCCAACTCCTTGGCGAGGCCGGTGGTCATCGTGTCGAGCGCACCCTTCGAGGCCGCGTAATGCACCCATTCGTCCGTGCCGCCCAGCACCGCGGCCTTCGACGAGATGTTGACGATGCTGCCGCCGGCGCCGCCGCGGTCGGTGCGCATGCGCCGCGCTGCCTCTCGTGCACACAGGAACGGACCGGTGATGTTGACGGCCCAGAGGCGGGCGAGCATCGCTTCGTCGACCACGTCGAGCGTGCCGTAGGCGCCGGCGATGCCCGCGTTGTTGACCAGCACGTCGACGCCTCCCGCAGCATCGACGGCATCGAACAGTGCGGCCGTGCCGTCCTCGGTGGCGACGTCGGCGCGAACGCACGTCACCCGGGCACCCTCGGACTCGGCGAGCGCGGCCACCTGCTCGGCCGCCGCCGACTGTTCGGCGTACGACAGCACGATGTCGTAGCGCGAAGCAGCGGCGCGCACCACAGCCGCGCCGATTCCCCGCGAGCCTCCGGTGACGACCATGACCGGACGGTCAGCCATGGAGACGCTCCTCGAGCCGAGCCCGAACCGTGGGCCATTCGCTGTCGATGATGGAGTACACCGCCGTGTCGCGCGGCCGACCCGGCGACCCGTGGTGGCCGGCGCTCGGTCGGTGGTTGCGCAACACGCCTTCGAAGGCGGCGCCAATCCGTTCGATCGCGGCTCGGCTGCGGGCATTGAGTGCGTCGGTGCAGATGGCCACCCGGAAGACGCCCAGCGTGTCGAACGCATGCGACAACAGCAGCAACTTGGCCTCGGTGTTGATGGGGGTGCGTTGGGCGTCGCTGGCCAGCCAGGTGCCGCCCACCTCCACCTCCACTGGCGTGTCCCGTCCGGCCCACCAGAGCACGTTCATGTAGCGGGTGCAGCCAACGAGGTCGGCGGGACGACCGTCGACGAGGCGTCGTTGCACGAACGGGAGGGCCGTCCCCCGTTCGGCGTCGGCCAGCAGTGCGTCGATGTAGGCGGTCATCGCTTCGTGGCCGTCGGGTACCAACGTGTGGCCGAACGTGGATCGGTCGCGGCTGGCGGCCGCGGTCAACTCAGCCGCGTGCTGGTGGGCCAACGGCTCGAGTTGCACGTGGCGTCCGGTGAGGGTGGTCGGTTCGAGCCGCATCGCCGACCAGCATGGCACTACGGTCGGGCGTCATGCGCGTGGTTTCCTGCACTCACTTCGGCCCGCTCGACGACCTGATCATCGAGGAGCAACCCTCTCGACCCCTCGGCGCCGGAGAGGTGCGCATCGAGGTACGTGCCGCTGGCGTGAACTTCGTCGACGGTCTGTTCGTGCAAGGGCTGTATCAGGTGAAGCCGCCCACGCCGTTCGTGCCGGGTGGTGAAATCGCCGGTGTCGTCACCGAGGTGGCAGCCGATGTCGCCGACATCACGGTGGGGCAGCGGGTGTTCGCAAGCACCGGGCTGGGTGGGTTCGCCACCGAGGTGGTGTGGCCAGCCCGACTCGTGGTGCCCACACCCGACGCGCTCAGCGATGGCCAGGCCGCGACGTTCGTGCAGAGCTACATGACCGCATGGTTCGCTCTGCATCACCGGGCGCGAGCCCAGGCCGGCCAGTCGCTGCTGGTGCTCGGCGCCGGGGGAGGGGTCGGTCTGGCGGCTGTCGACGTGGGGAGGGCAATGGGCCTGCGGGTGCTGGCTGCGGCCAGCAGCGAGGCCAAGCGCGAGGTGGCGCGCCAGCATGGCGCCGAAGCAACCATCGACACCACCTCCGACGACCTGAAGACGGCGGCCAAGGAGTGGGCGAAGGCAGCAGGAAACGGTGGCGTCGACCTGGTGTACGACCCGGTGGGTGGCGACCTTGCCGAGAGTGCCCTGCGCAGCCTCGACGACGACGGCCAGTACCTCGTCATCGGTTTCGCCGCCGGCAGCATTCCCAAGCTGCCTGCCAACCAGATCCTGCTCCGCAACCGTCGCGTCACCGGCGTCGATTGGGGCGGCTGGGTGGGTCGTCACCAAGCAGAGAACCGCCAGATGTTGGCCGATGTGGTGGCGGCCATCGCGGCGGGCGACCTGCATCCGGTAGAGCCCGTGGCCTATCGCTTCGACGACGTCGCCACCGCGCTACGCGACCAAGTGGAACGCCGCGTGGTGGGCAAGTCGGTGCTGGTGCCCTGAGCGACGTCAGCCGCGACGCGACGAGCACGCGCCGGCGCGCAGGATGATGGCGTGTCCGGCGACGCCAATGGTGGGCAACATGAGGGTTGCCACCGTCGCTGCGATGCCATCGGTGGCGAGCGCAACGCCGACCGCAGCGAGGGCCGACGCCACACAGATGACCAACGCGGCTCGGCTTGTAGCGCCAACGGAGTGCGCATTGGCCCGACTCGCCGCCAAGCGCAACTCCACCAGGCCCCAAACGATTGCGGCGACGGCCGCGAGGGCGGTGACGGCGAAGAAGGCGTGGGCTCGATCGCTGGTAGGTGCCACATGTGCAACGACCGCCAACACGGGCAGGGTGGCGGCCCCGCTGAGCGCGGCCAAGAAGCCGGTGCGGGCGCGCCGCCGCTGCACCTGCTCGCCCCACCATTGCTCCCACGGCTGAATGTGGGGGAGCGCTGGTAGGTGGTGCAACGTCTCCCGTGTCGATGCCACGACAGCATCATCCGCGTCGCCCGTTCCGGAGCGACAGGGCAAAAGGTCACGGAGCGCGCGCACGCCCTGACGCGAACGAGGAGGACCGTGCGGCCCTCCTCGTGTGGTGGTGCGCCCCCAGGGTTTCGAACCCTGAACCTGCGGATTAAGAGTCCGTTGCTCTGCCGTTGAGCTAGAGGCGCGACAGGCGCTCGCAGTGTAGGGGCGGGAGTGACCGCCCCCAACTGCTTGCACTGGGGTGACCGACGGGAATCGAACCCGCGACATTCAGGACCACAACCTGACGCTCTACCAACTGAGCTACGGCCACCATGATGGGGAAGAGATTCTGCCAGCGAGACCGTCCTTTTCCACCACGGTTTTCTCCAGCGGCCGACGGGTGGACGTCGGCGGCGGCGCCAGTCGTCGTGTCGCGAACGTGTGTCGGGATGGTGCCGAATCGGTGTCGGGAAAGGTTCGTCGAAGCGGTCGTTCGCAACGGATTCCATCGTGGGCTAGGCTTGTTGAAACGGAATCCGGAGGACCATCCCAATGAGTGCAACGGAACGCACCGACCACCGTCACCTCGCCGAGCGAGCCAAGCAGATCACCGCCCGCGAACTTCGTGCCTACATCGACCGTACGCACGGCTCGCAGCGGGCCACTGAGCGGGCGCGCAAGGTGCTGCCGCTCGGTGTGCCGAGCAGCTTCCAGGCGTACGACCCTCATCCCATCGTGGTCCGCCGGGCGCAAGACGCCTGGATGGAAGACGTCGATGGCAACCGCTACATCGACTTCGACATGGGCTTCGGCGCGTTGTTCTCCGGGCACTGTCACCCGGCGGTGCGGAGGGCGGTCGAGCAGCAACTCGACGACGGCACCCTGTTCGTCACTCCGTGCGAGATGAACGCCGAAGTGGCCGAGTTGCTGGCCGAGCGCTACGGCCTGCCGATGTGGCGCTTCACCAACTCCGGCACCGAAGCCACCATGGATGCCATCCGCGTGGCACGTGGCATCACGGGGCGAGAGAAGTTGGTGAAGGTGGAGGGTGGCTATCACGGCCACCACGACGAAGTGATGATCTCCATGAAGCCACCGCTCAGCGAGGCAGGCCCGGCCGACGCGCCACGCGCCATCCCCGCCACGGCCGGTATCACCCGCGGGGTCCTCGCCGACACCATCGTCATTCCGTACAACAACGCCGAAGCACTCGAGCGGGTGTTGCAGAACGGCGATGTCGCCGCGTTCATCGTCGAGCCGGTGATGGAGAACATCGGCATCTGTATGCCGCAGCCCGGTTACCTGCAGGCCGTTCGCGACATCACCCGCAAGTACGGCACCATGCTCATCTTCGACGAGGTGAAGACGGGCATCACGGCCGGCTGGGGCGGCGCCACGGGCGCGCTCGGGGTGCAGCCCGACCTGGTGTCGTTGGCCAAGAGCATCGGCGGCGGCCTGCCCCTCGGCGCCTTTGGTGGCACCCGCGAGTGCATGGACCAGATCTCCGCTGGCAAGGTGCTGCACCTGGGCACCTACAACGGCAATCCTCTGTGCATGGCTGCTGGCCGCGCCGTGCTGGCCGAGGTCTGCACACCGGAGGCCACGCAGGCCACCATCGACCGCAACCGACTGTTGCTCGACGCCTGCGACCGCATCATCGCCGATGCCGGCCTGCCGGCGCACACCGTGCAGTTCGGCGCCAAGGGCTGTGTCACGTGGGCACCCGAGCCCATCCGCAACTACCGCGACTACAAAGCCACCGACTTCGACCTGGCGTTCGCTCAATGGATGCACGGCATCAACCGTGGCGTGCTCCTGCCGCCCGGTCTCGACGAGCAGTGGCTCATCTCCGTGCTGCACACCGACGCCGACGCTCTGCACTACGCCGACGTGTTCGGTGAGTTCGTGGCCGAACTCACCGCCTGACACCGTGCACGGTCGCCTCGGCCGTCAGCTCCAGTGGCGCTGCTCGGTGTATCGGTAGCTGCTCACCGGCGCGTTCCAACGTCGCCGCCGGGTAGCCATACCCGAGCCCGCCCACAGGCCCAGCGCGGCGCCCACCAGCACCAACTCCATCCCGATGAGGAGGGGGAGCGAGTCGTCGGCCAGAACGGCCGACACCCGCGCCCATGGTGTGTCGTCGAGCAGCGGAATCACCAACCGGGGTACGACGTAGCCGAGGAGCGCAACGAGCAGGGCGAGGAGCAGGAGGCCCAGCGCGAGGCTGCGCATCAGGGCGGTGCGCTCAGGGTGGGCGAAGAAGCCGAGCGCGATGAGCACCACGGTGGCGATACCTGCGATGGGCACCAGCCAACCCAGCACATTGCGTGCAATGTCGAGGGCAGTGATACGTGGCACGGGCAGGGTGATGGCCGGAAGGTCGGCAGCGGCCTCGTTGCGCACGATGGGCACCAACTGCTGGCCGGTGATTTGTACCGGCTCCTTCTGTTCGCCGATGAGGTGAGCGTGGGCGTCGCGAATGACCTCCGACAGGAGCGCCTGCCCCTCCGGATGGTCGGCAACCTGATCGAGCACGGCTCGCACGTCGGCTGGAGTTTGCCCCAGCTGGTCGGCCGTCGCCGTGGCGATGAGATCGAGGAGTTCGTTCTTGATGGCGCTCTCACCGAGGATCGCGCCCGCCGCGGCCTTGCTGCTGGACGGGTCGAACGCGGTGCGCTGCAGCATGAAGCCCGACACGGCGAGGCTGGCACAGGCGTAGGCGAGGCCGAACAGCAGCCCGGCAAGAGTTCGGCGCACGAGGGGACAGTCTTGCCGATCCGGCGCGCGAGTTCTATACCATAGGGGGTATGAGCACTGGCTTGCCGTCCACCGCCACCATGTTTCGTCGCGCCGTGGTGCTCAAGTGTCCGCACTGCGGCGGACGCAAGACCTTCATCAAGCACTGGCTGGCGCGACACGACCGCTGTCGCACCTGCGGCATCCGCTGGCACCGCGAGCACGGCTTCGAACTCGGCCCCACCGCGCTCAACGTGGTCATGACGTTCTTCACCCTTGGGGTGGGCATGGTGGTCGCCTTCGTGGCGACCGCCCCCGACTTCAAAGTGGTGCCGCTCACGCTCGGGGTGGTGGGCGGTGCGGTGCTCGTGCCGCTCATCCTCTATCCGTTCACGTACACGCTGTGGTTGGCGTTCGACCTGGCCACGCACAAGCCCGACGCGCACGAGCTCGCCGAGGCAGCCGCCAGCCTGGGGAGCCGTTCAGAGGTCGCTGGCTAGAGCGCCGACGGATCGCACATTTGTTCGGTCGAAATGCTTGATCGAACCGGTGTTCGTAGTTACAGTGGTGTCGTTCGTACATGGCACCACCGGCTCGGGCGGTGTCAGGGGCCAGCCCGGTAACCCTGTCACACCCCTTCCGTATGGTGCGGTGCATCGAGGCAACCGCCTCCGCACACACCAACCGCCCCCGTCCGTGGGGCACTTCGCAGGGAAGGGAACGTTCACATGAGCAACGATCGCGAGAAGGCACTCGACGTCGCACTGGCCGCCATCGACAAGCAGTTCGGCAAGGGCTCCATCATGAAGATGGGCGAGAAGGGGTCCATGGCCATCGAGGCGGTCCAGACGGGTGCCATGGCGCTCGATGTGGCCCTCGGGGTCGGCGGCCTGCCGCGCGGCCGCGTCGTGGAGATCTTCGGTCCGGAGTCGTCGGGTAAGTCAACCCTGGCAATGCACGTCGTCGCCGAGGCACAGCGCAACGGCGGCATCTGCGCCTACATCGACGCCGAGCATGCGATGGATCCGGTCTACGCCAAGGCGATCGGGGTCGACATCGATCAACTCCTCATCAGCCAGCCCGACACGGGCGAGCAGGCACTTGAGATCGCCGACATGCTGGTGCGCTCCGGTGCGCTCGATGTGGTGGTCATCGACTCGGTGGCAGCACTCACCCCTCGCGCCGAGATCGAAGGCGAGATGGGCGACACCCACGTCGGTCTGCAGGCACGGTTGATGAGCCAGGCGTTGCGCAAGCTCACCGCCAACCTCAACAAGACCAAGACCATCGCCATCTTCATCAACCAGTTGCGCGAGAAGATCGGCGTCATGTTCGGCTCGCCCGAAACCACCCCCGGCGGCCGTGCCCTGAAGTTCTACTCCTCGGTGCGCCTCGACATCCGCCGAATCGAGAGCATCAAGGACGGGGCCGAAGTGGTCGGCTCGCGTACTCGGGTGAAGGTGGTCAAGAACAAGGGGGCGCCGCCCTTCAAAAAGGCCGAGTTCGACATCATGTACGGCAAGGGCATCAGCCGCGAGGGCTCACTGATCGACATGGCGGTC
>DMQJ01000353.1 GCA_003455715.1 Acidimicrobiaceae bacterium
CGCGGCAGTAGGCGTCGGCGCCGATGGCCTGGCCGAACTCTTCGTTGAGCGGTGCGCCACCGACGAGGACGACGTACTTGTCGCGCAGGCCGCGCTCTTGCAGGGTGTCGATGACCACCTTCATGTACGGCATGGTGGTGGTGAGCAGCGCCGACATGCCGAGGATGTCGGGCTGGTGTTCGTCGAGTGCGGCCAGGAACGCGTCGGCGTCGGTGTTGATGCCGAGGTCGATCACTTCGAACCCGGCGCCTTCGAGCATCATGGCCACGAGGTTCTTGCCGATGTCGTGGATGTCGCCCTTCACGGTGCCGATGACCACCTTGCCGATGGGCTCGGCGCCCGTCTCGGCGAGCAGCGGGCGGAGGATCTCCATGCCAGCCTTCATCGCGTTGGCGCTGAGCAGCACTTCGGGGACGAACAGGATGCCGTCGCGGAAGTCGATGCCGACGATGCGCATCCCTTCCACCAGGGCGTCGTTGAGCACCTTGTCGGGTGCCCAGCCGCGGTCGAGGAGGATCATGGTGCCCTCGGCGATTTCCGCCGCCAGACCGTCGTACAGGTCTTCGTGCATCTGAGTGACGAGCTCGTCGTCGGGCAGGGTGGACAGGTCGAGATCGTCGTCGCTCATGGAATCCCCGGGTGTTTCACGATGCGGAATCGGTCCGCAATGCGGAATGCTAGCAGATCAGGCCTCGAGGATTCGCTGCAGATGAGCCGGATATCCGGCGCTGCTCATCAACGTTGCGCACCGCTCGAAGCGCCCGACAGCGTACGCCCAGAAGTCGTCGGCCGGATTGTCGTTGACGTGCTGGATCACACCCCACAGCGTCCACAACAGGTCGCACATCGCCTTGTAGGCGGTCATCCGCCCGACGTCGGCGGGGCGTGGTTCGGCGCCGAAGTACGCGTGCAGCAACTCAGCGTCCTGCTCGGGTCCGAAGCCGCCTTCCACACTGAGATCGCCAAGGTCCCACATCGGGTCGTTGTTGCCCGCGTACTCGTAGTCGATCACGTACATCCGGTCGCCGGTGTCGAGGAAGTTCTCGCACAGCGGGTCGCAGTGCGATGGCACGAGTGGAACGGGGCGACTCTCCAGGGCGAGGCGGGTCGCGTCGGCTTCGGCCTGCAGCGCTTCGTACCCGTCGGGCAGCGTGGCGCCCTTATCGGCAAGGAGACGCTTGTAGTCGTCGATCATCGGGAACAACACGAAGTCGCTGGCGAACGGCTGTGCAGTGGTGTGCAGTTGGTGAAACGCTCGGCCCGCACGCGCAACAGACCCGAGGTCGGCGAAACGTTCAGCGGTCATCGTGGCGGCGCCGTCGATGAAGCGAGTCACCATCAGGCCGTCGCTGGCGTCGAAGAACAGCACGTCGGCGTTCACCCCTGCCTCAGCGGCGGAGCGAGCGGCCACCTCCTCTGCCCGACGGTCGATGTAGTCGGCGGTGCCGGCGCCAGGGAGTCGCACCACCACACGCCCGTCGGTGCTCTCGGCGAGGAAGTTGAGGTTGGTGAGCCCGGCCAGTCGAACCACCGATGCGGGGTCGGTGTCGCGCAGAATCGGCACTCGGGCGAAGGCGGCGGCGAGGTCGGACATGCGCTGATTGTCGCGTAGGAGCAGATGGGTCGCGGTCCACGGGCGTGCTGCGGGTCGGCCTGCACGTAGAGTCGGCGGCAATGAAGCTGCTCCTTCTCGACGGCAACTCGCTCACCTATCGGGCGTTCTTCGCCCTGCCCACCGACATGGCCACGGCATCCGGCCAGGTCACCAACGCGGTGTTCGGCTTCACCAGCATGTTCATCTACATGGTGAAAGACCAGCAGCCCGATGGCGTGCTGGTCACCTTCGATCGGCCAGAGCCCACGTTCAGGCACGAGGCGAACCCGCTCTACAAGGCGCAGCGCGAGGCCGCCCCCGACATCCTTCGCCAGCAGATGGGTCTCGTGCGTGAGGTGCTGGCCGCATTGCACGTAACGGTGCTCGAGCGTGCAGGCTGGGAAGCCGACGACATTCTCGCCACCCTCGCCGAGCAGGCGAAGAGCCAGGGTCACGACGTCGTCATCGTCACCGGCGATCGCGACAGCTATCAACTGGTGCACGACCCGCATGTGAAGGTGCTGTACAACAAGCGCGGTGTCAGCGACTACGCCCTCTACGACGAGGCCGGCATTCTCGAAAAGACCGGGGTGACCCCGGCGCTGTACCCGCAGTACGCGGCCATGCGTGGTGACCCCAGCGACAACCTTGAGGGCATCCCCGGGGTGGGCGAGAAGACGGCGGCGAAGCTGCTCAACCAGTACGGCAGCCTCGATGGCATCTTTGCCCACGCGGCCGAGCAGACACCCAAGCTGGCCGCCAACCTCGCCGAGTTTGAGCAGCGCGCCCGCGACAATCTCGCGTTGATGACGCTGCGGCGCAACGCCCCGGTGGAGGTCGACTTCGCGACGTTGCGGGTACAGCCCGACGACGCGGAGGTGAAGCGCCTGTTCGAGTTCCTCGAGTTCAAGTCGCTGCTGCCTCGCCTGTACGACGCGCTCGGGTCCATCGGGGTTGCCGCGACGCAGCCACTGGGCGTGGCGGCCGAGGTGTTGGAGGCCGAGGTGACCGACGTGGCCGACGTGGCTGCGGCCGCCGCTCTCGTGTCTGGCTTGGAGACACTCGACGTCATCGCCGCGTGGGCGGGCGAGCCAGGCCGCAGCGATGTGTCGGGGTTGGCCGTGGTCACTGACGCCGCAGCGGCTGAGGTGGTGTGGCTGCCTGCCGCGGTCGTCGATGCCCCTGAGGTGGTCGCGGCCCTCGGCGCCCACCGCGGCATGCGCAGTCACAACGCGAAGGCACTGATGCGTTGGCTGCTCGGTCGAGGCAGCGAGGTGCCTGGCCTGCGTCTCGACACGCAGATCGCCGCGTACCTCATCGACCCGGCTGACACGCAGTACTCGTTGCGCGACCTGCTCACTCGCTACACCGACTACCAGTTGCCCGATGACAACGCGTCGGCCAGCGGGCAGCTCGATTTCGGCGATGGCCCAAACGAACGCCAGCTCGTGGCCCGGGAGGCGCTGGCGGTGGCGCAGCTTTCGGCCGCGCTCGAAGCGTCGCTCGACAAGCAGGGCATGGCCGACCTGTATCGGACGATCGAGAACCCCCTGGTGCAGGTGCTCGCCAAGATGGAGCACGCCGGCATCGCGGTCGACGTTGCTGAGCTGACGGCCCTCAACCAGAAGCTCACCGCCGAGGTCGAGCGCCTGGGTGCCGAACTCGTGCGCGTGGCCGGTCGGCCCTTCAACCTCAACTCGCCCGTGCAGCTACGCGAGATCCTCTACACCGAGCGTGGCCTGGCACCAGGGAAGAAGACCAAGACCGGCTTCAGCACCGACGCTGCCACGCTGGAGAAGTTGCGCGACCAGTGGCCCGAGTTCATCGACCCGCTGCTGGCCTACCGCGAGGTGGAGAAGTTGCGCGGCACGTACGGCACCGGCTTGCTGGCCGAGGTGGCGCCCGATGGCCGCATCCACGCCACGTTCAACCAGACCGTCGCCCGCACCGGTCGCCTCAGCAGCGACCAGCCGAACCTGCACAACATCCCCGTCCGCTCGGAGGAAGGGCGTCTGTTCCGCAAGGCGTTCATCCCCGCTGCTGGGTGCGAGCTGCTCGTGGCCGACTACAACCAGATCGAGTTGCGCTGCATCGCCCATTTGGCAAACGACCCCGGCCTCATTGAGGCCTTCACCAGCGGGCGCGACATCCACAACGCCACAGCGTCGCGGGTGTTCGGCGTCGACCCTGGCTCGGTCTCGGTCGAGCAGCGTTCCAAGGCCAAGATGGTGTCGTACGGCTTGGCGTACGGGATGGAGGCCTACGGGCTCGCCCAGCGCCTGAGCATTCCAGTGGGTGAGGCCGCCGAGATTCTCGACGCCTACTTCGCCGCCTTCCCCAACGTGAAGGACTACATGGAGCGCACGGTGGTGGAGGCACGGATGCGTGGCTACACCGAGACCCTGTTCGGCCGTCGCCGCCCGATCCCTGAGCTGTCGAACTCCAACTTCCGCATCCGGCAAGCGGGCGAACGTCAGGCGATGAACGCGGGCATCCAGGGCCTCGCCGCCGACATCTTCAAGGTCGCGCTCGTGCGCATCGACCAGGCACTCGACGACGCTGGCGTCGCCAGCCGCCTCGTGCTGCAGGTGCACGACGAGGTGCTGGTGGAGGTTCCGGTGGGGGAGAAGGAGCGGGTTGGCCCGCTGGTGCTCGACCTGATGCGCGGCGCTGCCGAGTTGGACGTGCCGCTGGAGGTCAACGCCGCCTGGGGTCACACCTGGGCCGACGCCAAAGGCTGATGTGGCCGTGAACTCGCCCGACCGCGACCACTGGTTCGAGGACGTCGCCGACCACTTGGGCGGGGCGTACCTGCGCTACTCGTTCACCAAAGGCACCCGGCAGGAGGTCGACCACATCGTCGCGGCGCTCGGGCTGGAGCCCGGCATGCGGGTGCTCGACGTGGGCTGCGGGCCAGGCCGTCACGCCTACGAGTTGGCTCGGCGCGGCATCGCCACCCACGGCATCGACATCAGCCAGACGTTCATCGACCTTGCGCGGAACGACGCTCCGGCGGGTGCCACCTTCGAACGGCTCGACGCCAGGGCGCTGTCGTTCGACGGCGAGTTCGACGCCGTGATCTGTCTGTGCCAGGGCGCGTTCGGCCTCATGACGGCCAACGGCGAGGACGAGACGGTGCTCGCCGGTATGGCGCGTGCCCTGGGGCCGGGCGGTCGGGTAGCGCTGAGTGCCTTCAGCGCGTACTTCGCCGTGAAGTACTTCGCCACCGACGAACATGGCGCCGAGTTCGATGCCGACCTCGGGGTGAACCACGAGCACACCGAGGTGCGCAACGAGGCGGGCGAGCCGCGCACTGTCGACCTGTGGACCGGCTGCTACACGCCGCGGGAACTGCGGCTGCTGTGCCGGGCGGTGGGCCTGAAGGTTGACTCGATCAGCAGCGTCGAACCCGGTCGCTACAGCGACGCCCCGCCCACCACCGAAACCGCCGAGTTCCTCGTGCTGGCCACCCGTCGCTAGCGCCCGTCCGGCCGACGCTGTCACGACATCTCGCGCATCAGGCGATATCTCGTGACAGCGCTTGGCCACCTGGCGTTGACAATTCGTTCACCCGCGAACCGATGACGTACGCGTCGGTCGCTGGTATCGTTTCCGGGTCCGGAATCCGCCGGGCCATTCGTCGTACCCATCCGAAAGCAGCAATCCCTTGTCCGACACCGCTACTCCCTCCGCCGCCGCCTCCATGGGCACGTTCGACGAAGAGGGCAACTACACCCCCCGCGAGATCGTCGCCGACGATCTCGGCATGTCTTTTGCCGATGCCATCGCCGGCACCATGGTCGATGTCGAAGACGGCCAGCTCGTCCACGGCACCGTCGTCAAGGTCGACAAGGACGAAGTGCTGCTCGACATCGGCTACAAGAGCGAGGGTGTCATCCCGGCTCGCGAGCTGAGCATCCGCAACGACGTCGACCCGAGCGAGATCGTCTCGCTGGGCGATTCGGTCGAGGCGCTGGTGCTCACCAAGGAAGACAAGGAAGGTCGTCTCGTTCTCTCCAAGAAGCGCGCTCAGTACGAGCGTGCGTGGGGCACGATCGAGAAGATCAAGGAAGCCGAAGGCATGGTCGAGGGTCCGGTCATCGAGGTCGTCAAGGGCGGCCTCATCGTCGACATCGGTCTGCGTGGCTTCCTCCCGGCGTCGCTCGTCGAGCTCCGCCGCGTGCGCGACCTCGCCCCCTACGTGGGCAAGACCGTGCAGGCCAAGATCATCGAGCTCGACAAGAACCGCAACAACGTCGTGCTCAGCCGCCGCGCCTTCCTCGAGGAGACGCAGAAGGAGAGCCGCGACAGCTTCCTCACCAACCTCAAGCCGGGCGAAGTCCGCGAGGGCGTGGTCAGCAGCGTCGTGTCGTTCGGTGCATTCGTCGACCTTGGCGGCATGGACGGCCTCATCCACGTCAGCGAGCTGTCGTGGAAGCACGTGGATCACCCGGGCGCCGTCGTCACCGTCGGCGACAAGGTCACTGTCCAGGTGCTCGATGTCGACTTCGACCGCGAGCGCATCAGCCTGTCGCTGAAGGCCACCCAGCAGGATCCGTGGCAGGAGTTCGCCTCCACCCACGAGGTCGGCCAGCTGGTCTACGGCCGTGTCACCAAGCTGGTGCCGTTCGGTGCGTTCGTGCAGGTGGGCGACGGCATCGAGGGTCTGGTGCACATCAGCGAGATGAGCGCCCACCACGTCGACGCCCCAGAGCAGGTCGTCACCCCCGGCGAAGAGCTGTGGGTGAAGATCATCGACCTCGATCTCGCCCGTCGTCGCATCAGCCTGTCGATCAAGCAGGCCGCCGAAGGTGGCGAGCTGGCCGAGGAGTACCGCCAGCACTTCGAGATCGACGAGCACGGCAACTGGACCGCCGGGCAGGACGATGCCGAGCGCGAAGCTGCTTGGGCCGAGTACTACCAGGAGAACCCCGATCAGGCTCCGCCCGCCGCCGACGCCGAGGCCCCGGCAGACGAGGCCTGACCAACAGGTCGGTCGAACCAGTTCGACAACCGATTCACACCGAGAGGGGCGCTGCGGCGCCCCTCTCGCCATTTCGGCGAGCAGCGTGGTCGGCTACCGTCCGACCATGGCCCCGCTTCCTCCTGGTTGGTACCCATCGGGCGGTGGCCTGCGGTGGTGGAATGGCAGCGAATGGACTGAGCACCGGGCGGCAGCGGTCGGTCCGCCGACGGCGCCGCCGTCCGACATGCGCCGTCGAGTGATTGCCTACCTCATCGACTCGTCGCTCTCGATTCCTGGCGTCGTCCTACAGGCGTGGGCCTTCGTCACGTCGATCGTCTCCGCGTCTCGTGACGACCTAGCGGGGCTGCCGAACGTTGAGTGGATCTTCGTTGGGCTCGGGCTTACCTACCTGCCGCTTGTGGTGAACCGCGGCGTCGTGCAGGGTGTGACAGGCCGAACGCTTGGAAAGAAGATCATGCGTCTGCGTCTCGTTCGACTGCACGGGGGTGGCCCACCAGGTCTCGGCTGGGGCTTGCTGCGTCTCCTGCTGGAGGGCGTGGTGGGAATCGTCGACGTCATCTTGGCCTTCGTCACCGATAGACGCCAACGCACGGGAGACATGGCGGCCAAGACGATGGTGATGAACGACGAGGACATCACCGCGTGGTTCACGTCAGCTTGACGATGCCCATCTTCACGGCCATCAACACCGCCTGGGTGCGGTCGCGAGCCTGCAGCTTCTCGTAGATCGAGGCCAGGTGGTTCTTCACCGTCTTCTGGCTGATGAACAGCTTGTCAGCGATCTCGGAGGTGCCAAATCCGTCGGCCACCAGTTGCAGCACTTCCTCTTCCCGAGTGGAGATGATCGACTCGGTGTCGTTGCGGGCCTCCTGCAGCATGGCGGTGGCCAAGTTGGGCGACATTGGCCGGTCGCCGTTGGCGGCAAGATGCACCGCTTCGGCCACTTCGCGCACCGACGAGTCCTTGGTGAGGTATCCGACCGCGCCCGCCTTGATGGCGCGGTCGATGATGTCGCGGTCGATGTGCATGGTGAGCATCACCACCCGCATCCGGGCATCAGCCGCGACGAGTTGGCGGGTGGCGTCGATTCCGTCGGTGCCGGGCATCGACACGTCCATCAGCACCACATCCGGCCGCTCTGTGAGCGCGATCTGGACGCCGGCTGCTCCGTCGGCGGCCTCGCCCACCACCGTGAGTCCTTCACTTTCGAGCGCACGACGCAGGCTCTGGCGCAGCATGGTGTGGTCGTCGACGAGCACGACGGACAATGACATCAGGTGGCTCTTCCTTCGTTGGTGAACACAAGCTTCATTTCGGTGCCGCCGGTGGGGAGCGACTGCAACGACAGTTCGGCGTCGAGCCGGTGGGCACGCTCGCGCATGCCCACCAGACCGTAACTGTCGGGCCGAGCTGTGGTGGCGTCGAGTCCGACTCCGTCGTCGCGCACCGTGATGGTGACGGTGGCGCCATCCTGGCGGGCCGCGACCATCAGATGCTGCGCCTGCGAGTGGCGCTCGGCGTTGAGGATGGCTTCGCGGACGATCTGCCACAACTCGCGTTCGGCCACCATGGGCAGGCGAACAGGAACTCGTACGTCGCAGTGCGTACGGATGCCACTGCGCTGCTCCACACGCTGGAGGAACTCGGCGGTGGTTGCCGCAAGGTCGCGGCTGTCGGTGACCTCGGTGCGCAAGTCGTACAAGGTGTCACGCACTTCAGTGACGACGGCCGACACCTGGCTGCGAAGTTGGCGGAGTACGGGCGCGATGTCGCCGTCGTCGTCGGCCACGGAGATGGCACGGTCGACCTCGAACCCGATGAGCGCCAACGACGAGCCCACGTGGTCGTGCAGGTCGCGGGCAATGCGCGAGCGCTCCTCATCCGCCGCCAGGGTGCGGATGCGCAGAAACATGCGGGCGTTGTCGATGGCAATTCCGAACGGCTCGCTGAGCCCGTGGACGACCTCCGACTGCTGCTGGCCGAATGCACCCGGCTCGTTGCATTCCACCACCACCATGCCGACGAGCGCGCCACGCGCGCGCAATGCGGAGTACAGCCCCGATCGGGCGAGTGGGGTCACGCCGGCGCCAGGCAGCATGTCGTCGAGCCTCACCGTCTTGGGCGACTCGACGGCTGCGTGCAACCCAGCCGGTAGACGATCGAGCGGAAAGGCTCGGGCATGGTGCACGCCGTTGGTGCGCGCTGGCACGGCTCGGCGGGTGGTGGGTTCCACGAGATAGACGGCCAACGCGTCGTGGCGCACCATCGTGCGGAGTCGACCCACCGTGGAGTCGAGCACCTCGTCGTAGTCGAGCGAGGCGGGCAGCGTCTGGGCGACCCGTTGCAGCGAGAACAGCAACGAGTTGGCCTCCGCGAGGCGACTCACCCGATCGAGCGCCACCTGCTGCTGGCGCGCCGCGTCGTGCGCCGCGCGGTGGGCAAGCCCGCTCGTGAAAGCAACCATGCCCAGCAGGCCCGCCCACAAAGCGCTGTCCTGCAGGCCGGTGCGCACACCGATGCCTGGCACATGCTGCATCGTGACTGCAGCGACGGCGACCGCGCTGACGGTGGCGCTGTACAGGCCGCCAGCGGCGAACCCGGCCAGCATGCCCGTAGGTACGAGGAAGAGGACGAAGGGCGACGCCCACGCACCGCTGATGAGGATGGCCGTGACGTTGCATGCCTGCTCGGCGACGATGCGCATACGCACGCGGGTGTCGTCGCGATAGGGGATCGGGTGCCGCCAGGTGACCACGGTGTACACGGCGAGCACGATGGCAGCCACGCCGATGTGCCAATCGCCGAGGGTGAACCCTGGTGCGGCGCGGAAGAGGGCGCCGGCGAGTGCTGCCAGGCGGAAGGGCCACAGCGGCGCCGCGGTGAGGGTGTGCACCAGGGGGCTGTTGGTGCCTCGGGTGGCGCGCCGGTCGATGCCCCCAGGGGGTGTGCGGTTGGAGCGTCGGCGCTCCACCAACGGCCACCCGAGCGGTGAGGAGCCGGTGGGGCTTGCGGCGCTCGCCATGGAGACCTCGCCAGGGGTCGACGTGGCAGCCCGGGCTTCGGGTAGCTCGTCGGTGTCGTCGCTCACGTGGCGATGTTAGTGACCCCAGCGGGCACCAGCCGTGGCTACGAACTCCGCGGTGCCCAGCGTTATGGTCTGGTCATGATCCTGGTAGGTCTCACGGGTGGCATCGGTTCGGGCAAGTCGACGGTCAGCGCCGCGCTCGCTCAGCGTGGCGCCATCATCATCGATGCCGACGCTGTCGCCCGCGATGTGCAGCAACCGGGGTCGCCGGTCCTCGCAGCGATGGCCGAGCGCTTCGGCGCCGACGTCATCGCTCACGACGGGTCGCTCGACCGCGCAAAGGTGGCCGCAATCGTCTTCTCCGACCCTGACGCGCTGAAGGCCCTCAACGCCATCGTGCACCCGGCCATCGGGGCCGAGATCAATCGCCGAGTGACCGAACAGATTCCGACCGACCACATCGTCGTGCTCGACATCCCGCTGCTCACCGAGAACCCGCGCGACGGGCTACAGGGCAAGATCGTCGTCGACGTGCCCGTGGAGACCCAGGTGGAGCGTCTGGTTCGGTTCCGCGGGTTCGACGAGGCCGATGCTCGGGCCCGGATCGAGCGCCAGGCTTCACGAGAACAGCGGTTGGAGGGCGCGAGCTTCGTGGTCGACAACAGCGGCACGGTGGAGGAACTGGCGCCCCAGATCGATGCCTTGTGGGTCTGGGTGCAGACACTGCCGCAGTTGCCCACCGACTTCCGCTTCGGTGCCCGCAGCGAGGCCCCCGACACGCCTACAGCGTGACTCGGCCCACGATCTCTCCGTCGTCGATGTCGCCGGTGGGCACGAAGCCGAGCCGCTCGTAGAACGGCCGGGGGCTGCCCGGGCCATCGACCCAACTGGTCATCAAGGTGCGGTGGCCGTCGCCACGCAATCGGTCGGCGACCAGGGCGAGTGCGGCCTCGCCGATGCCCCTGCGCTGGTGACTCCGGTCGATCAACAGTCGCCAGAGGTACGGCTCGGGGTGATGTTCGGTGACGTCGGCAAGCATGACGAATCCGGCGGGCTCGCCGTCGGCCTCGATGCCACGCATCCACGGCACCACGGGTGCGCCGTCGATGATCTCGGGGAAGAGGGCGTGCTCGTACGACGCCCACATCGGCGCCACCAGTCGTTCTTGCGAACGGTGCGTGGTGAGGCGCCGATAGGTCGACGAGTTGTGCGGACCCAACTCGACGAGTCGGACGACATCGGGACGGTTGCGGGGGCGGCTCACCCACGTCTCCCAATCGGCGCGGGTCATCGCGTAGTGAAGGTCGTCCTCCCAGCCATTGCGGCCGGGGAAGTTCAGGCGAGTGAGCGCCTCGAAGGCCATACCGATCGCTTCGCACACCCGCGCAGAGGCCACGTTGTCGGGGTGCAGACTGGCGTGGAAGCGATGCGCGTCGTGGTGGCGCACCAACCACTCCACAACAGCGGCTGCTGCCTCCGTCGCATAGCCGTGCCCCTGGGCGGGAGTGCTCAGTGTCCACCCGAGTTCGGCGATGCCGTCGTTGCATTGCACGTACACGTCGCCCACGAGGACACCGTCGACCTCGATGCCGAGGTTGGTGCCTGCTGCGAGGTCGAGGTGGCCGCCTCCGCGGCGGTTGAACCGTTCGATGTAGTGGTCGACGGTGTAGGGGAGCGGCCAGTCTTGCATCGCGCTGACGGCCGGGTCGTTGCGGTAACCCGCGACGACCTCAGCATCGTCGAGTCGGAGTTCGCGCAGCGCGAGCCGTGCGGTCGAGAGGACTGCCATGGGCGCCACGCTAGAGGGATGATGCAGCGAACGCGCGTTCGTCATGTCACACCCCGCTGGTACGCTTCGGAACATGCCGGTCGTCACGCCGCCCCGCTTTCAGGTCGTCTCCCCGTTTCAGCCGGCGGGCGACCAGCCGACGGCCATCGCACAACTGGCCGAGGGCATCGACCGTGGCGATCGATTTCAAACGCTGCTGGGCATCACCGGGTCGGGCAAGAGTGCCACCATCGCCTGGACCATCGAGGCGGTGCAGCGGCCCACGCTCATCCTTGCCCCCAACAAGTCGCTTGCCGCTCAGTTGGCGCAGGAGATGCGCGAGTTCTTCCCCCACAACCGGGTGGAGTACTTCGTCAGCTACTACGAC
>DMQJ01000112.1:0-4829 GCA_003455715.1 Acidimicrobiaceae bacterium
AACGTTTCGCCGCCACCGCTGAGATCGGCCCCCGCACAGAACCCGCGGCCTGCACCGGTGACGATGACCACTCGAACCTCATCGTCGGCATCGATGCGATCGAACGCGTCGATCATCTCGCGCATCATCACGCCGGTGAACGCGTTCAGTTGCTCGGGCCGGTTGAGGGTGATGGNNACCAGATCGCCGGTCATGCGGGTGAAGGCGATCAGGTCCGGCATCGTCATCCGGGTCAGCGGCTCGATGATCTCGAACACGTCGCCGCCGGCGCAGAAATTGCCGCCCGCCCCGGTTATCACCACCGCCTTGATCGACGTGTCGAAGGCCAGCGCCCGGAACAGGTCGCCGAGCTCGGCATAGCTCTCGAAGGTCAGCGGGTTCTTCCGCTCGGGCCGGTTGAGGGTGATGGTGGCGACGCCGTCGCGCACCTCGTAGAGAATCTGGGTGTACTCCATGGGCCGCACGCTATGCGGCCGCACTTGGCCCCACCGAGGTGAACGTCAGACGTCGAGGAACTTGGTGGCCGCGGTGCCCGACCCGATGGCACCCACGAGCGCACCGAGCGCCACGATGGTGGCGCACACCCAGAGCGGGAAGCCGTCGGTGACCACCATCCCCTTCAGGCCTGCCGTGCCCGGCAACTCTTCCATCGCTCCAGTCCACGTGGAGTTGAGCCACAGCACGCCCACGCTGCCCATCAGGCCACCAACGATGCCCTGAACGAGGCCCTCGAGCATGAACGGCAGGCGGATGAACCAGTTGGTGGCACCAACCAGCTTCATCACCTCGATCTCCCGTCGCCGTGCAAACATGGCGGTGCGGATGGTGTTCCAGATGAGCAGCACCGAGCCCGCAAGCAGGATGAGCGAGATGATGAGAATGAGCGGGGCCAACGTGCCTCGCAGCTTGCTGAGCACCTCCACCTGCTCGTCGGGGGTGCGAACATCGACCACGTTCGGCAACGTGCCCACGATCTCCTTCAGCGACGTGAGCGCCGAACCGGAGTCGCGATCCACCGGTTTGATCTTGAATGCCGATGGAATGATGTCGATGGTGAGCACCTTCAGCGCCTCCGGATCGGCGGCGAACAGGCGCTGTGCGTCGGCGAACGTGCACGCCTCATCGCAATAGCTGACCGACTCGATGACGGTGTCTTGCGCTTCGAGCTGACCGCGGATGAGCTGCACTTCCTCGGGGGTGGCGCCGTGTTTGACGTAGACGATCATCTCCACGTCGCCGGTCCACAGGCTGAGCTGGTTGTCGAACCCACGCTGCATCAGCAGGGTGAGTCCGAACAGCAGCAGCGAGATGGTGGAGGTGATGATGGCCGCCGCGGTGAGCGTGAGGTTGCGAGACAGGCTCGCCCACATCTCGCGGAACATGTAGCGGATGCGGGAGATCATTCGTACACCCCTCGGGCCTGGTCGCGCACGATGACGCCGCGGTCGAGTTGGATGACGCGCTTGCGCATCATGTTGACGATGCGCTGGTCGTGAGTGGCCATCACGACGGTGGTGCCCGTCTTGTTGATGCGGTCGAGCAGCTTCATGATGCCCTCGCCAGTCGCCGGGTCGAGGTTACCGGTGGGCTCGTCGGCGAGGAGGATGAGCGGGCGGTTGACGAACGCACGGGCAATCGACACACGCTGCTGCTCGCCACCCGACAGCTGATGAGGGAAGCGATCTTCTTTGCCGCCGAGGCCGACCAGATCGAGCACCGCGGGCACCTGCTGGCGGATGACGTGCCGCGGCCGACCGATGACCTCAAGCGCGAACGCAACGTTCTCGAACACGGTCTTGTTGGCCAGCAGTTTGTAGTCCTGGAAGATGTTGCCGATGTTGCGCCGTAGGTGCGGCACCTTGCTGTCGGGCATCTCGTTGATGTTGCGGCCGGCCACCCACACCGAGCCCTTCTCGGGGCGCTCCTGGCGGTTCATCAACCGCAGCAGGGTGCTCTTCCCGGAGCCGGACGGGCCGACGAGGAACACGAACTCCGCTTTGGCGATGTCGAAGCTGGCGCCCTTGAGGGCGGTGACTTCGGTGGAGTAGCTCTTGGTGACGTTGTCGAGACGAATCATGCGATGGCTGCTTCCCGCGCACCGAGCCGCCCGGCCTCGTGCACGGGCATCCACGCTACTGCCCGCAAGGCACCGAGCGGCGGCAGGCTCACTCGGCTTCCCGGCGTCGCCAGCGGAGGTACCCCTCCATGAACTCGTCGATGTCGCCGTCGAGCACGGCGTCGATCTGGCTGGTTTCCACCTCGGTACGTAGATCCTTCACCATTTGGTAGGGCTGCACCACGTACGAGCGGATCTGGCTGCCCCAGCCCACCTGCGCCTGCCGACCCGCAATCTGGGCCAGTTCGGCCTCGTGCTCTTCTTCGATCTTGGCTGCCAGCATCGCCTTCAGGCGGTTCATTGCCTTCTCACGGTTCTGCAGCTGGCTGCGCTCTTCCTGGCTCGACGCCACCAGGCCGGTGGGCTTGTGGATCAGCCGGACCGCCGACGACGTCTTGTTGACGTGCTGACCGCCCGCACCGCTGGCGCGGAACACCTGCATCTCGACATCTGCTTCGTTGATGTCGATGTTGGGGGCGTCCATCACCGGCCACACCTGCACTGCGGCAAAGCTGGTCTGGCGGCGCCCCTGGTTGTCGAACGGGCTGATGCGTACCAGACGGTGAGTGCCGCGTTCGCTGGTCATCAACCCGTAGGCGTATCGACCGGTGAGCGTGAACTCGCAGCTCATGATGCCGGCCTCGGCACCCTCGCTGTACTCGTCGATCTCGAGCTGGAACCCCCGCCGTTCGGCCCAGCGCGAGTACATGCGCAGCAGGATCTCGGCCCAGTCCTGCGCGTCGACGCCGCCATCCTTGGCGTTGATCTGCACGATGCAGTCGGCCTCGTCGTGCTCGCCGGTGAACAGGCTGCGCAGGTCGAGCTGGCGCAGCGAGCCGTCGAGCGACGTGATGGCAGCTTGGATGTCGGGCTCCTGCGACTCGTCGTCGAGTTCGCGGGCCATCTCGTGCAACACCTCGGCGTCGTCGAGTTCACGGCTCAACGCCCCGAAGGTGTCGATGTCGGCCTTCACGTTGGCGTACTCGGCGTTCACCCGCTTGGCGAGCTCCTGGTCGTCCCACAGGTCGGGGCGCGACACCTCCATCTCGAGCTCCGCCAGGCGCGCCCGACCGGCGTCGATCTTGAGGTAGCCCTCGGCCTCGCCCAGGCGGCGGCGTAGATCTTTGAGGTCGTCGGTGAAATCACGCATCGGGGCGCTCGCTGGACGGGGTGCTCACAGCGTGGCGCCGTGGCACATCTTGAACTTCTTGCCACTGCCGCACGGGCAGGGAGCATTGCGGGGGGTCTTCGACCATTCGTCCTTCACCACGGTCTGCTGCTTGGTGGGCGCTGGGTTGCGAGGCGCCGCAGCCTCGGCCGGAATCTCACCTGCTGCAGCGGCGGCCCGCGCAGCCGCAGCAATGCCGTCGGACGGCACGAAGTCGCTGGAGCTGAGCTGCACGTTCTGCACCACCGGCTTGGGTTCTTCCTTGCGCACCACCTGCACGTGCATGACGTACTTCACGAAGTCTTGGGCGATGCCCTTCATCATCTGCCCGAACATCTCGAAGCCTTCACGCTGCCACTCGGTGAGCGGATCCTTCTGACCCATCGCCCGCAGGTTGATGCCCTCCTGGAGGTAATCCATCTCCTCGAGATGCTCGCGCCAGCGCTGGTCGATGATGCGCAACATCACCTGCCGTTCGACGTCGCGCATCACCGGCGCAGTGAGCTCCGCTTCACGCTTTTCGTAGAAGGCCTTGGCGTCGGCCATCACCAAGTCGTAGATGTCGTCGGCGTCGTCGAGCTTCTCCACGGCCTCAACCGCTAGGTCGTTGGGCCAATAGGTCTTGAGCTCTTTCACCAAACCCTCAAGGTCCCATTCGTCGGCGGCCTCGCTCACACAATGGGTGTCGATGAGCGCATCAACGGCGTCGCTGAGATACTCCATGGCCGCGCTCTTCAGGTCGGCACCTTCGAGAATCTGGTCGCGTCGTGCGTAGATGACCTTGCGCTGCTGGTTCATCACCTCGTCGTACTTCAGCACGTTCTTGCGGATCTCGGCGTTGCGCTGCTCGACCGTGGTCTGTGCACGTTCGATGGCCTTGGTGACCATCTTGGCCTCGATGGCCTCGTCGTCGGGAAGGGCCCTGCCCATCACCCAACTGAGCGCCCCCGTGGCGAACAAGCGCATCAACTCGTCGTCGAGGCTGAGGTAGAAGCGACTCTCGCCAGGGTCGCCCTGACGGCCGGAGCGGCCACGCAACTGGTTGTCGATGCGCCGGCTCTCATGGCGCTCGGTGCCCAACACGTAGAGGCCGCCGAGTTCTCGCACCTTGTCGCCCTCGGCCTTGCACGAGACCTTGAACTCGTCGAGCAGTTCCTGGTAGCGGCGCAGCGCAGCAGCGCGGGCCTCCTGGAACTCCTCTGGCATCTGATCGATGGGCATGGGCAGGGCGAAGTCGTCGACCAACAGCGACGGGTCGACCCCCTCCTTCAGCACCTCGTGACGGGCGAGCCCCTCCGGGTTGCCGCCGAGCAGGATGTCGACACCTCGACCAGCCATGTTGGTGCTGACAGTGATGGCGTGCAGGCGGCCAGCCTGGGCGACGATCTGCGCCTCACGGGTGTGCTGCTTGGCGTTGAGCACCTCGTGCGGGATGCCGCGCTTGTGCAGTTGGCGAGACAGGTACTCGCTCTTCTCGACGCTGATGGTGCCCACCAGCACCGGCTGCCCGCGCTCGAACTTCCACTCCACCACCATGTAGCGGCT
>DMQJ01000112.1:5025-5173 GCA_003455715.1 Acidimicrobiaceae bacterium
ACCGGCTGCCCGCGCTCGAACTTCTCGGCAATGTCGTCGACCACGGCGCTGAACTTGCCGTCTTCACCCTTGTAGATGAGGTCGGCCTGGTCGACACGCTGGACCGGACGGTTGGTGGGAATGGGGACCACCTGCAACTCGTAGGTGT
>DMQJ01000252.1 GCA_003455715.1 Acidimicrobiaceae bacterium
CGTCATGCGGGCCGCGGACGGGCACTCCGTTCGATGCGTCGCGCATGCGCGGGGTGGGCAACTCGCCGGCGCCGTCGCCTGCGGCCATCGGCACGGTGGCCACCACCGATCGGGTGGGTTACGCATCGGCCACTCGTGTGCTGCGCCTGCCCGATGTCGTCGTGTACACCGCGTCGTAGCCGCCCGTCATCCATGAGTGCTCCCCCTCCGCCCCCGCCGTTGTCGGCACGGTTGCGCCAACTGTGCGACGACCTCATCGCCCACCTGGTGCCGGGCCCTGCCCTCACCATGGCCGAGCTCATCCGCGCCAAGCTCAACGCGCCCCTCACCGTCACCGTGGCGGGTGGTGTGAGCTCGGGGAAGAGCACGCTGGTGAACGCCTTGCTCGGGCAACGCATTGCGGCCGTCGATGCTGGCGAATGCACGCGGGTGGTCAGCGAGTTTCGCTATGGCACCCACGAGCGAGTGGAAGTAGTGGCCACCAACGGCAACGTTTCGGTGCTGCCACTGGTGCGCGGCCGGATGCCGTCGGAGTTGGGCATGCCGGTGGATCAGGTGGCGCATTTGGTTGTGTACCTCTCCAACGCGCTGCTGGCGCACATGGCTGTCGTCGACACGCCGGGCCTCAACACGGTCACCGAGGTGAACGAGGAGGCCACCGCCAACTTCCTCGGCATCAGCGGCCGGGAGGGCGAACAGACTGCTGGCGCCGTCAGCAAGGCCGACGCGCTCGTCTTCCTGCTTCCCCTGCTGCGTCAGGCTGACGCCGAAGTGCTGCGCGGGTTCGCCAAGCTGTTCGGCGACTCCACGCTTTCGTCGGCAAGTGCCATCGCCGTGCTCAGCAAGATCGACCGGTTGGCAAAAGGCAACGACCCGCTGGCCGCCGCGGCACCCATCGCCGAACGTGTGGGCGGCGAACTGCGCGGCGTGGTGAGTGCCGTCATTCCGGTGGTGGGTCTGCTTGCGGAGACGGCGCAGGCGGCGGTCTTCACCGAAGCCGATGCCCGCGCCCTGCTCGCGGTGGCGGCGGTCGACGACCCGCTCGATCGCGACGACATGCTGCTCACCGCCGACGACTTCATGCGGTTCGACCTGTTGGAACTCGACGGGCCCTCGCGACAGCGCCTGCTCTCCTTGCTCGATCTGTACGGCTTGCGTGTCGCGGTGGCCGCCGCCGATGCGGGCGCGCACACGGCCTCCGACTTCCTGAAGGCGTTCGACAGCGCGAGCGGGTTCGGATCTCTGCGCGAGGTGGTGGTGCGACGGTTCGCCGGGCAGTCGGAGGCATTCAAGGCGCACGCCGCGCTCAACGACCTACGCCGCGCCTCCTACCTGCGCACCGACGCCGACAACCTGCGTGCGCTGCGAGCACTCCGCTCGCCGTTGGAGAAGCTCGAACTCGACCCAGCCTTCGTGCAACTGCGACTGCTGGAGGTGGCCAACGCCGTCTCGCGTGGTGAGCTGAAGCTGCCCGACGAGTTGATGGCCGACGTGGTCGCGCTCGCCGAAGCGGGCGACGCTCGAGCCGTTGTGAGCGCCGCCGCAGGAGATGCCAAGGCTGGTGCCGCCGCTGGCGCGGCCCGTTGGTCGGGTTGGGGCAACGACCCACGTCGAAGCCCTGGCGAGGCGCGCATGGCGCGGGTGGTGAAGGACGCCTTCGAGGCAGTGTGGTTCGAGTTGGAACGGAGGGGATGATGAGCGACGACACCGCGGGCGACGCGACGGAGGAGGTCTCGGGCGACGACACCGCCGAGCAGGGCCGTCGCCGCGACGCCCTCGCCAACAAGGTGTCGCGGATGGCCAACAAGGTGCATGCCCAGGTTCGCGATTGGCAGCGTCCCGACCTCGCCGAGCGCATCACCGCCGAGGCCGAGCAGTGGAACAAGCAACACCTGGTGGTGGTGGCGTGCGGCGATATCAAGCGTGGGAAGAGTTCGCTGCTCAACGCCGTGCTCGACCAGCCCGGTCTGCTCCCCGTCGACGCCGACGTGGCCACCAGCGTCCACCTGGTGGTGCGCCACGCGCCCGAGTTCGGCATCGTGGTGACTCGCCTCGACATCAACGGCGAGCCGCAGCAGGAGACCGTCGAGCGTCACGAGTTGGTCGACGTGGCCTCAATGCGCGGCAACGCAGCACGCCGCGAGGGTGTGATGTCGGTCGAGATCGGCGTGCCCAACCCACTGCTCGAGCGCGGCATCGTGCTCATCGACACGCCTGGCGTGGGTGGAATGTCGAGAGGCCACCGCGACCTCGCCCTCGCTGCCCTCGGCCAAGCGGATGCGTTGCTGTTCACCGTGTCGGCCGAGGAACCGGTGGCCCGCACCGAACTCGAGTTCCTGGTGGAGGCCAGCGAGCGCACCGAGCACATCGTCATGGTGGTCACCAAAGCCGACGCCAACACCGAAGCCGGCAATGGCGAGATGATCGCCGAACACCGGGCGAAGGTGAAGGCCTACGCCGAAACCGTGCAGCGCAAGGCCGCCGAGGGAACAGGCGACACCGACGTCGATGCTGCGGTGCGCCTCCAGCGGGTGCTCAACGCACCGTTCGTGCTCACCAGCAGCTTCCTCGCCGAGCAGGCACGAGTTCGCGCCGAGGCCGGTCGGGCCGAGCAGGCAGAGCGCCTGCTTGCACGCAGCGGTATGGCCGAGCTGCGCGGCCTGCTGGAACACAGTGCCGACAACCGCGAAACCATCCGCGTTGCCAACCTCATTGCCCTGCTGCGTGTGCTGTTGGCGGATGTGGAGCGCGAGACCCAGGCTCGACAGCGTGCAGCCTCGGGCGACAGCCAGGTGGCCGACGAACTCGCGGCGCGTCAGCGCGGGTTGGAGGAGTTCGGCTCGAAGCAGGCCCGCTGGCGCACCACCCTGGGCAACAACATCGTGCGCCTGCAGACCAGCTCGTCGCGGTTGGTCAGCAAGGAACTCAATCGCGTCAAAGAGCACTACCGCGACATCATCGACGCGGCACCCGATGGTGAGGTGCTGATGCAGACGTTGCCGAGTGAGCTGGAGCGGTCACTGCACGGTGCATGGAACGAGATGGTGAAGGCCATCAACGATCAGTTCGGATCCACACTGGGCACCCTCTTGGCCGACTTCGGGGCCGACGGGATGGACGTCGTGCTGGGTGAGTTGGAAATGCCGGAGGAACTCCAGCAGTTGTCGGGCGCCCGAACCGCCGCCCGGCCCGACACCTTCCTCGACGACGGCCTACCGATGGCCATGCAGACCTACACCTTCGCCAACATGGCCAACGCAGCTGCGGGCGCGCTCGGGTTGGCCACCGGAGGGCTTGGGCTGGTGGCGTACGGCATCGGTGCCGCCGTCGCGATGCCCCTCGGCAAGATGCGCAAGAAGTCGCGCGAAAAGCAGCGGCTGAAGATGGAGCTGCACCGCTACCTGGGCGACCTGTTGTTCGGCCAGGAAGGTGTGGCCAAGGAGTTCACCACCGAACTCACCCTGCGCATCCTCGACCTGCGCGAACAGGTGGAACAGTACGTCGAGCAGCGACTGCTCGAGCGCCGCAAGCAGCTTGAACGCGAGCACCGTGAGCTCCAGGGCTTGCTGCGCGCGGAGCTGGGGCAGCGCCAAGACGTGCAGAAGAAGTGCACGGCTCGGCTCAGCGAACTGAACAAGCTTCGTGCCGAGATCGAGCCGCTGCAGAAAGCCATCGACGAGCGGCTCGCAGCACACGGTGGCGGGGAGGCAACGGCCTGAGAACCACCTGCTGTCTGCTCACCAAATTTTCTCCGACCTCGCGGAACTTCGCCCCGGGTGCCTGCATCGGAGGGGATACCAACCAACTGGACCACCCACGGACCACACCCACACAGGAGTCACCACCATGAGCGATTGCATCACCCCCGACCCGTACGACGACGGCAGCGTCGACCCGTACGACACCGGTCTCGAACCCGACACCATGTCGTTGGATGGCGACGGCGACGGTTTCGCCGAGACCACCATGATCGACCTCGACGGCGACGGCATCGCCGACGTCATGTCGTACACCGACGTCAACACCGGTGCATCGCACGTGGCGATGGACACCGACGGCGACGGCTCGCTCGACGCCATCGTCAGCGACTTCGACGGCGACGGCACCTACGACTTGGCGTCCGAAGACACCGATGGCGACGGCGTGCTCGACACGTCGTACGACCCGGAGTCGGGCGAGCAGGTCACCGACGAAGGCACCGGCGACGAGCCATTGCCCTTCGAAGAGGAGACCGACCCCACCACCGAGGTCGACCTCGACAACGACAGCATCCACGGCGACCCGATGGCCGACATCGAGTACCACCAGGCGCAGGTCGGCCCCAACGACTGCCTGCCCACGTCGGCGGCGATGGTGCTCACCGAAGTGCTCGGTCATGAGGTGCCGCAGGGCGACCTGGTCGACCTGGCCAACGAGATGGGCCTGCTCGGGCCCACCGGCATGACCATCGACGGTGGCGTGCAGTTGCTGGAGCATTACGGCGTGGAGGCCGAAGCGTCGTCGGGCACGATGGACTCGCTGCGTGAGTCGCTCGATGCTGGCGACCAGGTCATCATCGGCCTCGACTCCGACGACCTCTACGGCGAAGGCGACGCTCCATTCGCCGACGACCTGGTGGCCGGCCACGCCGTGGTCATCACCGGTATCGACGACGAGGCCGGCCTGGTGTACATCAACGACCCGGGCTTCCCCGACGGCGCTGGTGTCGCCATCTCCATCGAGGCGTTCGAGGATGCCTGGCAGGACGCCGACAACTCGATGATCGTGGTCGAGTCGAGCGGTGCGGGCGACTCGGCCGACGATGTCGACGCCGGTGCTGCGGGCAACGCCGCCCCGTTCGGCACCGACACCGACGAGGGCGACGATGCCGGCCTGCTGGAGACCATCACCCGGTTCATCCTCATGCCCTTCACCCTCAAGGTGTGAGCCGCCAGGGCTGAACGCACGGCCTTCACACGCAGACACCCCCTCCGCCCCCGCCACGACAGCGGGAGTGCGGAGGGGGTGTCTCGCGTGCGGGGTGAGGTCAGCACCGACCGTCATGCCGCTTCGTCTCCCCGACCCGAGTGCGTACTCGCGCCCCGGGAGGCGAGTGTGTACTCCGTTGCAGGCTGTCACTCGGGGGGGGGGCGTGGCACTCGGGGGGGGGGGGGGTCGCTCCGGGGGGGGACGCAGCGGGGGGGCGGGGGGGGGGGGTTGG
>DMQJ01000225.1 GCA_003455715.1 Acidimicrobiaceae bacterium
CGCCAACCCGCTGGCTCCGCAGGCCCCGGGGTACCTGCCCGGCGCCCCCGCTGCCGCACCCGCAAGTGCTTCAAGCGGCATCAGCGCGCAGGGCCTCCTGGCCGACCTGCAGAAGTTCGAAGGCTTCGCGGTCATGGTGGCCGGTGCGCTCCTGTTCATCATCGCCAGCTTCCTACCGTGGCTGGCATCAGAAGGTACGAACGGATTCGGCGGATCCGCCGAAGACTCCGTGAACGCGTGGGACGGCGACCAACCCTGGATGATTCTCGGTTGGGATGTGTCGGTCCAGAGCCTGAGCTCCGGCGACACGTCGGGAACCACCGACATGCTCATCCTGCTCCCGATTGCGCTCGTCGCCGTGGGCGCTGCTGCGGCACCCAAGCTGGGTAAGCAGTTCGCCAAGAGCAGGGAAGTGGCCACTGGCGCAGGGGTGCTGCTCGGTGTGCTCACGGTGGCCGAGGTGTTCTCGTTGAGCAGTTCCATCGACGACTTCAACTCCATCCTCAGCCAGAACGGGTTCGCCATCGAGGCCTCGCTGTCCGCCGGAGCTTGGATCGGAGCGATTGCTGCCGTCGTGGTGGCGGTCGGCGCGGTGCGGCTCTACATGGCTGAGAAACAGAGTCCCTGATTTCTTCTTGGGCGCGGAACTTCTCCGGCCGTGCGGGCATCCATCGGCGTAACCAACCACCCCGCCCAGCGGGCGACACACGAAGGAACGAACCATCATGAGCGACACCCCCGAGATCACCCCCGACGTCAGCACCGACACCGCGGCCGCCAGCGCCGCCAGCATCGACTCGGGCTACACCCAGAGCTACGAGGTCACCACCGTCACCGAGCCGTACGCACCGGTACCCGAGTTCGACCCCGGCGTGCCCGTGGTGGAAACCGGCTCCACCAGCTACGACAGCACCGACTACAGCCTTGCTGCCGAGGCAAGCGAAGCCCACATGGCCGACTACAACGCCATGGCCGCAGCGTCGAACGACCTGTACCAGGCCAGCGTGGATGCCTACCTGGCAGGCGACGAGATGGCCGCTTATGAGCTCAACCAGGCGTCCATTGCTGCAGACGCCGTGGCCGACGAGTCGTGGACCGACGCGCAGCAGGCGTGGTCGCCCACGGAAACCACCACGGTCACGTCATACGACGCTGTGCCCGACACCAGCTACGCCGACACGAGCTACGTCGACACCAGCGCCGCGGCGCCGGTAGCCGACACCACCAGCTACACCGACACCAGCAGCTACACCGACACGAGCTACACCAGCACCGACACGACGTCGGAGTACTGACCCGCGAGGCGGCCGCTCAGCCCGACGTGCGGGCGGCCGCCACGAGATCTGCCACCTCGCGAGCCGACGGGTTCACCAGCGCTGTGTCGCCCACCGTCACGGTCGGAACGGTCTCGTTACCCCGCGCGACGGAACGAACGAACGCTGCCGCATCGGGCTCTTCCCAGATGTTCACCTCGTGGAACTCCACGTCGTGCCGACGCAACCCGGCCCGCAGCATCGAGCAGAAGGGGCAACCGGGGCGCCAGTAGACGGTGACCTGTGCAGATTCGTTCACGAGTCGGATCAACCCACCGCCCGCCGACCGCATTCCCAACCTGTCGTTCCGTCCTCGCGGCTGTCACTCGAAGAAGTTGAACCGTACGGAGACGAACATCCCAACCTGCTCCAGGAAGAGTCCGTCACAGGAGTTGCCCGCATAGACGTACCCTTCGTACAGGCAGGGATGGGGATCTGAGCGGATGGCCTCCCAGGTCTCGTCAACACCCGCGACGAACCACGTCTTGGCGGGAAGGTCACGGCCGGCGAACTCGCAGTTGAACATCGGCTTCTCCTTGTACGGGAGATCGAACTTCAGCCACTCCCGGTCGATGAGCGCAGCTTCTACATCCACTTCAGAGATCACGGTGTCGCCATCCGTTGAGCAAGTCACCGTCGAGATCTCCATCGTGTCCGCCCCCATGAGGCAGTTATCGAAACTCACCACCAACAACGAGTCGTGAACATCGACAGTCACCCCGGCGGACAGGAAGGACATGCCAGTTACACACGTCAGGGCGATGCCTGAGTTACCGGGGTCTTCTGCCCGACCGTCACATGCGACGAGAGCGAGGGCGAATCCTGCCGTCGCAAGCGAAAGCGGCAGAGACCGAATCCGGCGAAGCGTCACGCATTGACCTCCGTACCTTGAAGCTGGAATGGAATCGGCGCCGACGAACGGCACCGCGCTCGTCTTGCCGACGTGATGGGAGGACAATAGGGGCAACGCAGCGGTCGGGGTGTGGTCGCCGAACTCGCGCACTTGTCCCTCATTGTCTGCGATCGCGGCGAGGGCTCCAAGCACGAACACAGGCGGCGGTACGCATCGCACTGACGGCTCCGCGGAAGGCGTAAGAATGCGGGCATGCACACCAGTTCACTCATCGCCGACGTGGCCACCGACGCTGCATCGGCCGACGGGGTCTCCGCGGGCGTCGTCATCGCCATCGTCGCGGCGGTCGCCGTTGCGTTGGTGGCGGTGGGCCTCATCGTGAAGCGCAAGCAGGGCCGCGGGCCCGACGCCTGACCGCTGCGCAGGCCCAGCCATCTTCCACACTCGGGTGACGAGGCACCATGCCGTACCTCGCTGCACTGATCCTCACCCTTGCCGTGGAGGCGCCGCTCTACGTCGTCGTGCTTCGCCGCTGGCCGCTGCGCGCCACAGTGACCCGCCTCGCTGGGTTGGCATTCGCCGTCAACCTTGCGAGTCACCCGGTGGCAATGCTGCTGTTGGTGCCCATGGTTCGGGGTGCTGCGGGTCGCACCGGTGCACTGGCCCTGGCCGAAGCGCTGGTGCTGGTGTTCGAGGCCGCAGTGCTGTGGTGGCGGCTCGGCGACCCGGCGGCCGCGTGCGTTGCATCGGCGGTGGCCAACACGGCGTCGTTGTCGATCGGCTTCCTGCTGGTCGGCTGAGGCGAGCGGGTGCAGAAGAGGTCGTCGAACAGCGACAACACCTGCGAGTAGTGGCGACGGCCCCCATCCGCGTGGTGATGCACTCGATGGAACGCTGGAGTCACGAGCACTCGATCCAATCCACGGACGGGCAGGTACACGTCGGCGTGAGCGAGCACCGTCACCACGACTACCACGCCCACGTACGCCGCCACCGCATCGCGGCCGGCGCCCGTGGCCGCCGCCGCAGAGAACGGCAGCACGTGCACCAGTAAGCCGCTCAGGGGATGCGCGCGGAACGCCGTCCACCACCGCACCTCCGTGGCCTGATGGTGGATGGCGTGGAGCCTCCACAGCAGCCTCGACGCGTGCATGGCCCGATGCAGCCAGTAGGCCACCAGTTCGCCCACGAACAGGGCGATGGCAACTCGCACGACCAACGGCGCCTGGCCCACCAACTGGCGCAGTGGCGTACTGGCGTTCATATCGGCGACCGAGCGGTTCACCACCCAGCCGATCGTGGGGCCAACAATCAGCGACGCGCCCAGCCACCACAGATGGCGACGGGTCTCCGCTCGGTCGCGCCGGGGGTTGGCCGGAAACGGGTTTGCCCACTCGGCAGCGCCCAGCAATAGACCGAACCCGAGCAGCAGCGACACCCGCTCGATGTGCTCGATCACGGCCGCATTCACGCCGTCATCCTCGCGCGGGTGCTACGGGTTGCCCTGCTCCATGCCACCAGCGACGATGGCGTCGTACTCCGCCTGCCCGAGATGCGTGGGCACGTAGGTCTCGCCGCTCCGCTCGAGTTGCTTGGTGAAGGCGCGCAGGTGATTGCGAGAACCGCGCTCAAGGTTGCCGAACACGAACTGAATGTCGGGCGTCGTGGTGGCACGGTCCTGCAGATCGACGATGTCGAGCTCCTCGATCTCTGCGCCCACTCGGAACGCGGCGTCCATCGATGCACTACCTACGGCGACCAACTGGTCGTACAGCGCCTGCAGCGTCGGGTCGGTGAACTCCCCGACCCCAAGCCCCTCCGCAGGGTCGGCGATGCCGTATCGCGCCAGCAGGGCCAGCACGGCCTCGGTGTGGGTCTGCTCTGCGGCGGCGATGTTGTCGAACACCTGCACGTCGTAGATGGCCCCGAGTGCCGAGTACACATCGTGGGCCAACTTCTCCTCCTCCCTCATCCAGACGAGCGCGGCGATCTCCTCGTCGGTGAGTTCGGCAACCGGAAATGAGTCAAGTTGCTGTTCGACATCGTCGGCACGAATCGGGGTGGCGCCATCACCACCAGCGACACCTCCACCGTTGCCGCCGTTTCCGTTGCCACCTCTGCTCTCCGAGCAGGCGGCGACACCGACGACCGCCATCACGCTCACTGCAGCGACGAACACACGCCGGGACCACGAGTTGCGCTTCATCACAACGCCTCCGATCTGATACCTCCCAGGGTATGGGGAGCGGGGCCGAAATGAACAGGGCCGAACGACACTCCCACGCCCGGTCTTGATACCCCTGGGGGTATAGTGCTCCCGGAGGTCACACCAATGAGATTCCTACGGTTCATGAACACCCCTCGCGGCCGCACCATTCGGGTGGCGGTGGGCCTGCTCGTGCTTGTCGCCGCCGTCATGGTGGGCGGATGGCCCGGTGTGGCGATGGGGGCGTTCAGCCTGCTGATGATCAGCACCGGCGTGGCTGGGGTATGCCCCATCAGCCCGCTCTTCGGCGAGTCGGCTCGGTGCAGCGTGCCACGTCGCGCCACCAACGCTCACTGAGCTCACGAGACGCCCATGGTTTGGGCGGCCCCGGTCGCACCCTCCTACCATCGCGAGCGGAGCGTCGGCAGGGCGCACGGGCGAAAGAAGGCAGCCATGTTCGAGTGGAGCGAAGAGCACCTGATGATCCGCGAAGCGGTTCGCCGGTTCGTCGACGAGGAGATCCGCCCCCACGTGGAGGAGCTCGAGCACGGCGACATGCCGCCGTACGACATCCTGCGCAAGATGTTCGCCACGTTCGGGATGGACGTGATGGCTCGCGAGCGGTTCAAGAAGCAGATCGAGCGCGAGAAGGCTGCGGCCGAAGCAGTCGCTCGTGGCGAAGAGCCGCCGCCCCGCAAGGAGAGCGGCGGCGACGGTGGCGGCATGACGATGCTGCCCATCATCGAGTTGTGCCGGGTGTGCCCCGGCATGGTCACGGCGATGGGCGTGAGCATGGGCCTCACGTCTGCCGCCATCAGCTCCAAGGGCACCATCGCCCAGAAGGAACGGTGGGTACCCGAACTGCTCACCATGGAGAAGGTGGGCGCGTGGGCCATCACCGAGCCCGGCTCCGGTAGCGACGCCTTCGGCTCGATGAAGAGCACGGCTCGACGCGACGGCGACCAGTACATCCTCAACGGCAGCAAGACCTTCATCACCAATGGCCCGTACGCAGACACCATCGTGTTCATCTGCAAGCTCGACGAGGGCAACCCGCCGGAGGAGCGCAAGATCCTCTCCTTCGTGCTCGACAGCGGCATGCCTGGCCTGGTGCAGAGCAAGCCGCTGCGCAAGATGGGCATGCACTCCTCCCCCACTGGCGAACTGTTCCTCGACGACGTGCGCGTGGGCCGCGACCGCCTCATCGGCGAGACTGAAGACCTGCCCGCAGGCGGACGTGACGGCGCCAAGGCGACGTTCATGCAGGAGCGCAGCGGCGTGGCCGCGATGGCGCTGGGCATCATCGAGGAGTGCCTGCAGCTCAGCGTGCAGTACGCCAAAGACCGCGTGCAGTTCGGCAAGCCGATCGGTGAGTTCCAGCTGATCCAGGAGAAGCTGGCGAAGATGGAAGTGGCCCGGATGAACGTGCAGAACCTGGTGTTCCGCACGCTCGAGATGGGAGCCGCCGGGCACTCGATGAGCCTCGCCGAGGCGAGCGCGATGAAGCTGTACTCCGCCCGCGCAGCCACCGAGGTGGCGATGGAGGCCGTGCAGTTGTTCGGCGGCAACGGCTACATGAGCGAGTTCCGAGTCGAGCAGTTGGCCCGCGACGCCAAGGTGCTGCAGATCTACGCCGGCACCGACGAGATCCAGATCACCCACATCGCCAAAGACCTCCTCCGCGCCTGATCGTCGCCCACCGCCCCGCCCCCACCCGAGTGAGAGGCTGCCGACCCGAGTGCACAGCCGCACCCGAGTGGCCACTCGCGCCCCGGGAGGCGAGTGAGCACTCGATTGCGGTTGCTCACTCGGGTGGGCGGGCAGGCACTCGGGTGGGCGGGGTGGCACTCGGGTGGGGTGAGGGGTGGCGGGTAGGGTGGCCCGTCGTGACGTTCGACATCGACCGCATCCGCGCCCAGTTCCCTGCACTTGCCCTCGCCGACGACGGCCAGCCGCGGGTGTATCTCGACAACCCGGCCGGCACGCAGGTGCCCCAGCAGGTGATCGACCGAATGGTCGACTGCCTGGTGCGCACCAACGCCAACATGGGCGGCCAGTTCCGCACCACGATCGACGCCACCGAGTTGGTGCACCAGGCGCACCTGGCGATGGCCGACTTCTACCACGCCAACTCCGAGCGTGAGATCGTGTTCGGCGCCAACATGACCAGCCTTACATTCCAGATGACGCGTTCGTTGGGCACCCTGTTCCAACCGGGCGACGAGATGATCATCACCGCCATGGAGCACGACGGCAACAACACCCCGTGGCGGCTGATGGCGGCCGAGCGCGGCATGGTGGTGAAGACCCTGCCGTTCGACCCGCACACCTACGAGTTCGACCTCGCCGCGCTCGACGCCCTCATCACCGAGCGCACCAGGTTCGCCGCGCTCAACATGGCCAGCAACCTGCTCGGCACCATCAACCCGATCAAGGAGATGTGCGCCCGCCTCCGTGCCGCCGGAGCCATCACCTACATCGACGCCGTGCAGTACGCGCCGCACGGCCCGGTGGATGTGCAAGACCTCGGGTGCGACTTCCTCGTGTCGTCCGCCTACAAGTGGTACGGCCCCCACCAGGGTGTGCTGTGGGGCCGCGAAGAACTGCTGCAGACACTTCCGGTGTGGAAGCTCGAGGCCGCCGGCAACGACTCACCGAACCGCTGGGAGACCGGCACCCAGAGCCACGAGGGCCAGGCCGGTTGCATCGGGGCAATCGAGTACCTGCAGTGGGTGGGCCGCGAGTTCGGCGACGATTACCGACACCTCGCCCCGGCGGGCAGCAGCGAACGAACCGCCGACATCCACGCCGCGATGCGGGCCATGGCCGCCTACGAAGAGCAGCTCAGCGAGCGGCTCATCACCGGCTTGCGGGCCATCGACGGGGTCGAGATCCGCGGCATCACCAACCTCGAGCGCCTCTCGCAGCGCGTACCCACCGTGTCGTTCACCCGCGACGGTCTCGACAACGCGGCAATGGCTAAGCACCTCGCCGCGCACAACGTCTACGTGTGGAACGGACACAACTACGCCTTGCCGGTGGTCGACTTCCTCGGCATCCGCGAGCAGGGCGCCGTGCGAGTGGGCCCCACCCACTACAACTCCCTCGACGAGGTCGACCTGTTGGTGGAACTCGTGGGCGACTACCTGCGCGCCAACTGACCGTCAGGCGATGGCGCGCATCGCGTGTGTGCGCAAGGTGACCAAGGTGTCGATCAGTGTCGCCGCGTCGTGCAGCCCGTCGACGCGCACATCGGCGCCTGGCGACGCAGCACCCACCGACACGCCGAGGTCGTCAGAGCGAAGCGCACGGAACCACGGCTCGCCGCGATCACTGGACGCAACCACCAGACGCACCTCGCCGCGCACGGGCTGTTGCGCTGCCGAGCGGGCTGCTGCCGACACCACGGAGGTGCCCTCCACCGTTGCCGCTCGGCGGAGGATGCCCCCGAACTCTCCGGAGCGGTCGGCAGCCGTATCGACCACGATGGTCAACCGGTCGGCGACTGCCAGGCCCGTGAGCCGATCGAGTAGCCACGACATCGTTCGCTCACCTCGGCAGCAGTGCGTCGAGGTGAGCGAGCGCCCGGGGAAGCCCGTCGGCGAACGTGCTCACCGTGTCGAGTTCGTTCATCACCAGCCGTACCGCAACTTCCACCTGCGTGGAATCGATTGCCATCACGGTCGGCCCGACACGGCGGCCGATCTCCTCCCGGAGGGCGACCAGCGCGTCGTCGTCGGCAGCCGACACCTCGCCGATGTCGAGCACCAGCGCATGCTCGTCGGGCACGAGTGCGAACACGTCGATGAGTTGATGCACCCCATCAGCAGGCAGCGAACCCTGCACGGTGATGGCCGCATGATGGGGGTGGAGCCGGAGGGTGAGATGCATGGTGGCCATGGTGTCGGCGGCATGTCGCGGAATCGTGTCGGGGGCGCGCAGATTCCGCGTCGATCAACCGGCGGCCGCGCCGAGAAAGTCGTCGCGCGACACCGAGTCTTCGGTGGAGGTTCCGTCGGGCAGCGGCACGGCGATCGGCTCGCCGTCGATCTGGAACCTGACTCGCCCGACGCCTCGAAGTTCAGTGAGCGTGAACACCACCTGTGCCAGCGCCAGCGACTGGTCACCCACAGGGATCTCCGCGAACGCCGACGACAACTGCACGGTGACGGTACCCCTCGCGGCCGACGCAGTGAGCAGCATCGAAGCCGACGGAATGGCCGAGCGCAGCCCGCTCTCGGCTTCGTCGTCGGTGACGCCGGCGCCGAGGGCCGCCACGACTGCGTCGGGCAGCACCGGTGTGGGCACCTCTCTGGTGGTGGCTGCCAGCTCTCCATCGCGGGCGAACCACACGGTCACGATGTCGATGGGCACCTCCGGCGGCGTGGTCTCGCTCGTCGGAGACGTGAGCTCGTCCATCTCGACGCCGACTGGCTCCGTCTCGGTGGGAAAGCCGCACGCGGCAAGCACCAACCCGCACGCGAGGAGACAGCCTGACGCAGCACCACGGAACCGACGGCGGCTGTTCACAGCACCTCCGGAATCTCGACGACGAAACGAGCACCGCCGTGCGGGCTGGTCTCGACCCACACCGACCCGCCCTCGAGTCGCACGTACTCATCCACCAGCGACAGGCCGAGCCCGGTGCCCTTGGCGTCGTCGGTGGCCGCCTCGACCGAGCCTCGATGGAATCGCTCGAAGATGGAGGTTCGCTCGTGCTCGGCCACTCCGGGGCCGGCGTCGTCGACCACCACCCGCAACGTGCCGTTCGACCGACGACAGTCGATGGCCACCGGACCTCCTCCGTAGCGTCGGGCGTTCTCGAGCAGGTTGGCAACGATGCGGTCGAACCGGAGCGGGTTGACGGTGTGCACCACCGGCAGCCCTTCCGGCAGGATCACCGCCTCCAGCACACCTTGGGCGGCCGCCTGGCGACGGACGATGGCCGCAACATCCACAAGCTCCTTCTCACCGTCGCTGCGTTGGGCATCGATGCGCGACAACTCGAGCAGCTCCAGCGTGAGGTGTTGGAGGTGTTCCACCTGGCCCGCGATGACGTCGACGGCGAAGTCGGTGCGCTCGGGCGACGAGGCTCGCTTGGCCAGTGACACCGCAGCGCTCATCGCCGTGAGCGGTGTGCGAAGTTCGTGGCTGACGTCGGCGGTGAACCGCTGCTCGCGGGCAATCCGCTCCTGCAGCGACTCGGCCATCGAGTTGAACGACTTTGCCACCGGCTCGAGGTCGGGGTCGTCGCCAACGTCGAGGCGCCGTCGAAGATCGCCGCCACTCATTGCTTCGGCGGTGGCCGAGACCGCAGCAATCGGGCGCAGCACCCGCCGCGACAGCAGCCATCCGGCGAGCGCGCCGAGCCCGGTGGTGATGGACGCAACGACGGTGAGCACCATGCCCAGGGTGCGCAGCGTGCGCTCGTACTCGACGGCGGGAACGAACTCCACATACGTGATGTCGAGCGAGCTCAGCGGTACACCGACGACGAAGTATGGAACCCCATTGAGGGTCACTCGCTGGCGCAACGCTTGCCCGTCTTCGGTGCCGGAGACGATGCCTGATGGCACCCGACTTTCGTTGAGGTCGACCACGGCGGAGTACCAGTCGTCGCCCACCCGAACGACGGCGCGCCCGCGAGTCTGGTTGAGCGCGGCAACGACATCGTCGGCAGTGACCACCCGCTCGCCCGACAGCTCGCCGGCGATCACCCGGCTGTGCAGTACCGCCTGGCGCACCGCGAGCTCCTGCCGCTGGTCGAGCAGGTACCAGCGGGCGACCTGATAGGTGGCCACACTGAGCAATACCGACAGCAGCAAGGCCAGCAGGGCCGAACTAGCGGTGGATCGCGCGCGCAGCCCGCGGGGCCACACCCTCACGGGTCGCCTCGCAAGAGCTTGTAGCCCAGTCCACGCACCGTGACGATCAGTTGCGGGTTGGCCGGGTCGCCTTCCACCTTGTTGCGCAGGCGAGCGACGTGCGTGTCGACCACCCGACCGTCGCCTGCGTAGTCGTAGCCCCACACCTGGCTGAGCAACTGTTCGCGGCTCCACACCCGGTTGGGATGACGCGCCAGATGACAGAGCAGATGGAACTCGGTGCGGGTGAGTGACAACGGCTCACCGGCCCGGCGCACCTCGCCTTCGTCTGGTGAGATCTCCAGATCGCCCAACACGATGCGCTCGCTGTCGGTCTCGGACGACTTGCGACGCAACTGCACCCTCACTCTGGCCAACAACTCGCGATCGTTGAACGGTTTGGTGACGTAGTCGTCGGCGCCGAGTTCGAGACCCGCCACCACGTCGTGGCTGTCGTTCTGCGCTGTGACCATGATGACCGGCACATTGCCCTTGCGGCGGATGTGGCGGCACACGTCGAAGCCGTTCATGCCGGGCAGACGCAGGTCGAGCAGCACCAGATCGAAGTGCTCGAGGTCGAAACGCTCGACCGCTTGGGTGCCCGAGGCCGCTTCGGTGACGTCGAACCCCTCGTCTTCCAACAGCATGCGCACGACCGACCGCACCGCGCCGTCGTCTTCCACCAACAGAATTCGTTCCGTCACAGGCCGTCCTCGGGGTGCGTCGGGAGTGGCTTCGGGACGGGCTAGGCCGTCAAGGCGCCAGGGTACCGGACAGCATCTACATAGGGCACGAGGAGGTCTTCCATGCGGTACAGGCCGTTGGGGCGACCCTGCAGTTGACGGGCGGCGAACAAGGCCCCATCCGCGAAGGCCTCACGGGAGATGCTCTCGTGCCGCAACCGCACCGTCTGATGGTCGGAACCGAAGATGACTTCGTGTGTGCCGACGATGCCGCCGGCCCGCACCGACTTCACCGCTTCGGCGGCAACCCCGAGCGAGTCGGCCAGGCGCAGCGCCGTCCCCGACGTTTCGCGCTTGCCCCGGAAGTGTTCTTCGACGATCTCGATGTCGGCACACGGGTCGACGGCCCGAAGCGTCTGCGCAAGCAGCATCATCACGTTGATGCCAAGCGTGATGTTGGGCGACCACAGCACACGCGTTCGCGACGACCACCTGCGGAATCGGGTGTGAGCGTCGCGCTCCACCGCCGACACGGCGTTCACAATGGAGGCACCAGCGGCCGCAGCGGCGTCGCCATAGAACTCGAGGCCCGTCGGCGAGCTGAAGTCGATGACGGCATCGACGGGATGGTTCGCGAAGAGCCATCTGGCGCACGTGTTGGAGGTGCTGAACACCGGCGGGTGATCTGCTTCGCCAGGACCGGCGGCGCCCGCCGTGCGACGTACCACCCACGTCACGTCGATGTCGTCGCGCTGGTCGGCCAACCGAACCAGTGAGCCACCGGTCTTGCCGAAGCCGATCAGTCCGACCCGAAGCGGGTGTGCGGGCGTTCGTCGGTGCGGCAACGAATCGTGGCGTGCGATCACTCGGGGCGCCCCTGGTCGACGACCACCACAGGGCAACCGAGGAGGCGCCGGCAACGGCGCACCAGCCGGCCGCTGCGCCAATGACGGCCGGAGCCGAGCACCACCACATCGGCGTCGGACGACACATCGCGCAGCACGCGGTAGGGGTTGCCCCAACCCACCCGCTGCACGATGGTGGGCCGCTCGCCGTCGCCGAGCGCATCGTCGACGATGGTGCGCAGTTGCCGTTGCGCGGCGAGGCGGTAACGATCGAGGTCGGGGATGATCACCGGCCCCGGAGGACCCACCACGGGCACGGGTACTGGCACCGCGGTGACCACCAGCAACTCGGCTGCGGTGAGCCGCGCACGCTCTGCGGCCCAGCGCAACGCGGCGCGAGACGACGACGAGTCGCGGACCCCGACCACGAGACGACGAATCATGGCTGTGCTCCTTCCTCACGCCGCGACGGGAGCTGCGGCACGCATCACGGTCGCGGCACCGTGTGGCGGGGGCGCCGCAGGCGTGTGGCAATCGCGTGACGATGGTCGATGACGCTCAACGGCAGATGACGGCGGGGTGGCGACCACCCGTCGCCGCCGGATAACCTCGCCGCGCCGAGCAGAGCCCCTGGCCGGTACCCGTACCCCGAGACCTTCGGAGCCTTCATGGACCTCGTCCCCTACCTTGCAGCGTTGTCGGCCTTGGCCGGCCTCGGCCTCGCCGGGTTCTTCTACCAACAGGTGACCAAGGAGTCGCCCGGCAACGACCGCATGGTCGAGCTGATGACCGCCATCCAACAGGGGGCTCGTGCGTTCCTGCGCCGCGAGTACCGCTGGGTGGCCATCTTCGTCGCCATCATGGCGGTGCTCATCTTCGCCCTGCTCGACTATGGCCGTCCGTGGGGCGCCATCGCCTACGTGCTGGGTGCCTTGCTGTCGGCGGTGGCCGGGTTCATCGGAATGGACATCGCCACCAAGGCCAACGCCCGCACCACGCAGGCCGCCACCATTGGCGCCAACAAGGCGTTGCCGCTGGCCTTCCGTGGCGGTGCCGTGATGGGCTTCACCGTTGCCGGTCTGGCGCTGTTCGGTATCTCGATGAGCTACCTGGTGTTCGTCGAGTGGCTCGATGTGAAGCACAGCTTCGAGGTGGTCACCGCGTTCGGTCTCGGCGCGTCGTCGATCGCTCTGTTCAGCCGTGTTGGCGGCGGCATCTACACCAAGGCCGCCGACGTCGGCGCCGACCTGGTGGGCAAGGTCGAAGCCGGTATTCCCGAAGACGACCCGCGTAACCCGGCCACCATCGCCGACAACGTGGGCGACAACGTCGGCGACGTGGCCGGCATGGGCGCCGACCTGTTCGAGAGCTACGGCGGCTCGATCATCGCCCCCATCGCGCTGGCCGCCTTCATCAGCGCCATCACCGTCGACAATGCGCCTGAGTTCTTCGTCTACCCGCTCGCCGTCGCTGCGGTGGGCATGGTGGCCTCCATCATCGGCGCCTTCTTCGTGAAGGCGGGCGACAGCCTCGACAGCCACGACCTCTCGAAGGCCCTGCACCGTGGCACCAACGTGGCCATGGCCATCACCGTGCTCGGTGTGGTTGCGCTCGGCTACGTCTTCTTCAACGGCCTGGTCGACGACACGCTCACCGGCGGCGAGGGCACCGGCTCACTGGTCATCGAGAACTGGTGGGGCCTGTCGGTGTCGGTCATCGGTGGTCTCATCGTCGGCTACGCCATCGGCAAGGTCGCCGAGATCTGGACCAGTGGCGACTTCAAGCCCGTCAAGCAGATCGCCAAGCAGAGCGAGACCGGCCCGGCCACCACGGTGCTCTCGGGCATCTCGGCGGGCATGATCTCCGTCGGTGCATCGGTGGCCCTGGTGGCCATCGGCGTGGGTGTGGCCTACTGGGGCGGTGAGTCGATGGCCGAGGGTCTCGGCGTCTACGGCATCGCCGTCGCCGCCGTCGGCATGCTGGCCACCACCGGTGTGGTGGTGTCGGTCGACGCCTACGGCCCCATCTCCGACAACGCCGGCGGTATCGCCGAAATGGCTCACCTCGACCCGAAGGTGCGCCAGGTCACCGACAGCCTCGATGCGCTGGGCAACACCACCGCCGCAGTGGCCAAGGGCTTTGCCGTCGGTTCGGCGGCCCTCACCGCACTGGCGCTGTTCAAGGCCTTCCAGGCGTCATTGCTCAAGGAGGGCACGGTCCTCTCCCTCGACGTCGGCAAGGTCGAGGTGTTCATCGGCCTGTTCCTCGGCGCAGCACTGCCGTTCGTGTTCGCCGCCCTCACCATCGACGCGGTTGGCCGTGCGGCCAACCAGATGATCGAAGAGGTGCGCCGTCAGTTCCGCGAGATCCCCGGCCTGCGCGAGGGCAAGGAGGGCGTGGTGCCCGAGTACGCCAAGTGCGTCGACATCTCCACCGCCGCAGCGCTGAAGGAGATGCTCATCCCCGGTGGCCTCGCCGTGGTCATTCCGCTGGTGATCGGCTTCATCGACGTCGACGCCCTCGGCGGCTTCCTCGCCGGTGCCCTGGTGGTGGGCTTCTGCCTCGCCATCTTCATGGCCAACGCCGGTGGTGCGTGGGACAACGCCAAGAAGTACATCGAGAGCGGCCACCACGGCGGCAAGGGCTCCGACCCGCACAAGGCCGCAGTGGTGGGCGACACGGTGGGCGACCCGTTCAAGGACACCTCCGGCCCGGCCATGAACATCCTCATCAAGGTGATGACCATCGTGGCCCTCATCTTCGCCCCGGCGTTCGTGTAGTCACACCGCCGAACAACACAAAGTACGTCACCGTCGCCCGGCTGCGTCAGTGTTCGTGCGGGTGCTCGCCTCTGGCGAGTTGCTCGCCGAACTCCCGCAGCCGGGCGATGGCGTTGTCGGGCACTGCATCGTGGCCGCCGCGGCGCTCGGCCAGCGACTGCTTGATGCGCCGATACGTGTCGGCCTCCAGCCCGCACCGACGACACTCCTCCAAGTGCGCGGCAAGCCGGGCGGCCCGTGCGTCGTCGAGCACGTCGTCGAGGTACTCCTGCAGCAGTTCGCCCACTTCGGCGCAACTCATCGGCCGCGACGGGTCGCGGCGGAGCAGACGAGACAGTAGCGAGGCCATCAGCGGCTCCTCGGGGCCGCACCGGCCCGGTCGAGATGTTCACGAATGCGATGGCGGGCACGGTGCAGGCGACTCATCACGGTGCCCTGGGGCACGTCGAGGGCTGCCGCGGCCTCGGCGTAGGAGAGGCCGGCGATGTCGACCAGCTCCACCACTTCCAGGAAGGGGCGGTCGAGGCTGCCCAGGGCCGCGGCGACTTCGGCGGTGAACGAGGCCTCCACCCCGGCCTCGGGGCTGTCGGCGTACGGCGCCCGTACCTGCAGGTCGGTGCGCTCGGGGTCGTCGAGCAAGTCGGGGCGACGGCGCCGATTGCGGTTGATGTGTGTGTTGCGCAGGATGGTGAGCAGCCACGCTCGCGGGTGGCGGCCGTCGAAACGGTCGATGGCCCGATAGGCGCGCAGCAGCGTGTCGTGCACCAGGTCTTCGGCGTCGGCGTGGTGCCGGGTGAGCGAACGGGCCACGCGGTACAGCACCTCCACCTCGGGCAACACGTACTGCTCGAAGGGGGTGGCGAGCGTGGTCATGCCGGCATCACTTGCGGTTGCAGGAGACGTTCGGCGCGCATGCGCCCGTAAGCCTCGCACGGAACGGACCCGCGTGGGATGCAGCGAGTACACCGCGAACACGTTCGGTCACTCCACCATGGCTCGGCGACGGCGGAACTCCCGCGCCTGCCGAGCAGCGAACCAGACGGCCACAACCACGATCGCCGTCCAGGCCACTCGTGCCGGGTTGTCGGGCACCACGTTGCGCTGCAGCCACTGCTGCAGCTCGATCGCCCGATCCACCACTGGGTCGTCGGTGGGGCCACGCAGCACGCGTACCTCGTACCAGCCGTACCAGGCCACGTACGCGCCGGCCAGCACCATCAGGCCGCCAGCAACGCGGTTGATCACCGGCAGGGCGCTACGGAAACGGGTGACGACCGACGCCTTGGCCAGCGACAGTGCCACGGTGAGCACGCCGACCACGATGCCCATGCCGAGGGCGTAGGCGATGAAGACACCGAACCCGGCCAGCCAGCTCGAGGAGCGGAAGGTGGTGGTGGTGACCGCCAGGAACGGCCCCACCGTGCACGACAGCGATGCCGTCGCGTACGACACGCCGAACAGATACATCGAGGCCATCGTGCCGTCGCCACCACCACGCTGCAGCTTGGGAAGCTTCAACACCAGCTGCCGGCCGAGCAGCAGCCACACACCGAGCGCCACGAGCACCAAGCCGATGACGATGGTGACCCACGGCAGGTGCTCTTCCACCCGGAGGGCCAACGGGCTGACGATGGCACCGAACAACCCGAATACGGTGGCGAACCCCGCGGTGAGCGCCGCCGACACGGCCAGCCCGCGGCCCACCGCTGCGGCACCGCCAGCACGATGCTCGCTGCCGAGAAAGGCCGACAGGTAGGCGGGCAGCAACGCAAAGCCGCAGGGGTTCACGGTGGCGGCCATGCCGGCTGCCACTGCCAGTGAGTAGGGGCCATCGAACACGCTGCGGGAACCCGCCGTCGTCGTCGTCCATTCCCACCGGGCGCGGAATGCGCCGCACCGGAGGCGGGTTTCGGGCGCATGCGACGTCGCCCCCTCGCTCTGTCCGTCATCTGCTCCGCACTCCTGACGGCTTGCAGCCCCCTGTCGGAGACGGCGGACGATGGCATCGACCCATCGACCTCCCAGGCCCCCGCCCCTTCGACCGGGGAGTCGGTGGCGCCGCCGTCCGGGCTCGACGCCGCGCTCGGAGGAAGCACCGCCAACCTGCCCACTCCCCTCGTGCCGTTGCTCGACCTGCGGTCAGGCGGCCCGCCTCCTGACGGCATCCCCCCGATCGACGAACCGGTCTTCGCACCGGCCTCCGCCATCGACTTCCTCGCCGACAACGAAGCGGTGCTTGCGCTGGAGGTGAACGGTGAGGCCCGCGCCTATCCGGTGCAGATCATGTTGTGGCACGAGATCGTCAACGACACGGTCGGTAGGGTTCCGGTGGCGGTCACCTACTGTCCGTTGTGCAACTCGGCGCTCACCTTCGACCGACGGGTGGAGGGGCAGGAGGTCACGTTCGGCACGTCGGGCCTGCTGTGGAACTCGGCCCTGGTGATGTACGACCGCCAGACGGAGACCCTGTGGAGTCACTTCACAGGGCAGGGCATCGTGGGCGTGCACACGGGGGTGCGCCTCGAGCGCCACCCCACGGCCACCGTGCCGTGGGGGGCGTGGCGCGACGAGCACCCCGACGGGCTGGTGCTCACCCGCGACACCGGCGCCGACCGGCCGTACGGCGAGAACCCATACCCTGGCTACGACGACGTGACGTCGCGTCCATTCCTGTTCGAGGGCGAGGTGGACGGCCGCTACACGGCGATGACTCGGGTCGTGGGTATGGGCGATGGCGACACGGCTGTCGCTGTGCCGCTCACCGCGTTGCGCGACAGCCCCGTGCTGACGCTGGAGGTGGGAGGTCGCCCCGTGGTGGTGTGGTGGCAGCCGGGCACGGCGTCGCCGCTCGACAGCGACGCGGTGGCCGACGGCGACGACATCGGGGCCACCGTCGTGTTCGAGGCGATGGTCGATGGGGAGCCGAGCACGTTTCGTCTCGATGGCGACTCCCTCGTCGACGATCGCACCGGCACACGCTGGAACCGCTTCGGAGTAGCAATCGACGGGCCGCTCATCGGGAGCGAACTCACTCCCGTGCAGCATCTCGACACGTTCTGGTTCGCGTGGTCGACCTTCCAACCAGCCACCACGGTGGTCGACGGCGCTGCCGCGGTGGAGGGATGACCGGGAATCACGGGGTGTCGTTGCGGGTTCCACTCCCCATGCTCGACCGGTCGCTCCGCCTGCCGAAGGATCGCGCGCTTGGTCGCGTGGCGACGGTCATGCCCACGTGGGTGAGTCCCGGTGCGCTGACCGCTGCGGCGCTCGCGGTTGGTCTTGCTGCAGCGGGTGCAGCGGCGCTGGGGTCGACGCTGTTGGCCGTGGGAGCGTGGCTGGTGAACCGGTTGCTCGACGGCCTCGATGGGCCACTCGCTCGCGCCCGGTCGACAGCCAGCGACCGCGGCGGCTACTTCGACATGATGGCCGACACGGTGGTGTACGCAGCCGTGCCGCTCGGCATCGCGGTGCACCGCGCCGACCTCACCGTGTGGTGGTGCACCGCGGCGCTCCTGGCATCGTTCTACGTGAACACGATGAGTTGGACGTACCTGTCGGCCATCGCCGAGAAGCGAGCCGCCGGGGCCGCCGCCACTGGCGAGACCACCAGCGTGCACATGCCCGGCGGCGCGATCGAGGGCACCGAGACAATCGTTCTGTTCACGGCGATGCTCGCGATGCCCGGCTGGGCCGTGCCCCTGTTCCTCACAATGGCGGGCCTGGTGGCCATCACCATCGGCCAGCGGTTGTGGTGGGCGGTGAGGCACCTATGACGGCTCAGCGCTGGAAGGTGGCGGCCATCGTCGCCGTGTGGGTGGCGTTGGTGGCCGGATGGTTCCTGTCGCTGCGCGGTTCCGGCACGAGCGTGGGTGAGGCTGCACAGGAGTTGGTGGATCGCGCGCGTGGGGCGTGGTGGGCGTTCGCGGCCTATCTGGTGGTGGCCGTGGTGCGCCCGCTCGTGCTCTTCCCGGCCACGCTCGTCACCATCGCCGCGGGCATGCTGTTCGGGCCGTGGTGGGGCACATTGGCCGCGGTGATCGGCGCCAACCTGTCGGCGCTCGCCGCATATTCGGTGGCACGTTCGCTGCGCAGCGCCACCGCCGGGCACGCCGACGACGAGCGCACGGTGCGGGCCTGGGTGGGGCGCCTTCGCGACAACACGTTCGAGGCGGTGCTGTTGATGCGTCTCGTCTTCCTGCCCTACGACGCCGTCAACTACGGCTGCGGGTTGCTGCGGGTGGAACGCACCCCCTTCCTCGCTGCGACTGCGCTGGGCACGCTGCCAGGCACCGTCGCCTTCGTGCTCATCGGCGTGTCGGTGGAGCGGCTCGACGACGGTGTGCGCGGTGTGAACGGCACGGTGTTGTTGGTGTCGGTCGCGATCGTGGTGGTGAGCATCGTGGCGGCACGCCTGCTGCGTCGCCGTGCACCGGCAGCCGTCGTGGAATAGCACGAGCGCCCGCCGGGTTCCCGCCGCATGCATCCCACCCACAACACCCTCACCCGCGGCGCCTTTCTCGGTGGCTTCGCCGCCCTTGCACTCGCCGCGTGCGGCAAGCAGTCGAACAGCACCGAAGCCCAGCAAGGTGCGTCGTCGCTGCCCGCCACGGCGTCGACACCAGCCTCGACACAGGCCTCAGCGCCGGTGGATGGTGGCGGTGAGGCGGTTGCACCTGCCGGCCTCGTCGGCGCCCGGACCATTCACGGCAACCCGTACGACCCGCAAGCGCTCGTGGGGCGACCGACGGTGATGTGGTTCTGGGCGCCGTGGTGCACGGTGTGCCGTGGCGAGGCACCGACGGTGGCTGCAGTGGCCGACGCCAACGCCGGACGCGTGAACGTCATCGGCATCGGGGGCCAGGGTGGAGCTTCGGAGATGCAGGGGTTCGTCGAACAGACCGGCACTGGTGGTTTCACCCACATCGACGACGGCGACACCGGCGCCATTTGGGCGCAGTACGAGGTGTTCGCCCAACCGGCGTTCGCGTTCATCACCACCGACGGTCGGGTGGAGACGTTCATGGGCGCGCTGGAGGAGAGTGACCTCCAAGAGATCATCGAGCAACTGCTGGTTGCCTGACGACGAGGCGCGAGACTGGCGGGCATGCCGCAGATTGCACCGCTCAGCCCCACCTACTCCACGGCCCGTGCAGCGTTGCTCGAGGGCGCCGACGCGGCGGGCGCAGCGGTAGCCACCACGGTGC
>DMQJ01000546.1:0-2011 GCA_003455715.1 Acidimicrobiaceae bacterium
ACCTTGATGGGCAGGCTGGTGGCCTTGGAGTACTTCAACTCCCCGAGGCTCACCACGTCGCTGGCGGTTTCTTCCACCCAGTCGCGCCCGGTGATGCCGATGTCGAACAACCCTTCGGCGACGTAGGTGGGGATCTCCTGCGGCCGCAGGATGCGCACGTCGGCGATGCGCGGGTCGTCGATAGAGGCCTTGTAGTCGACCGACGACGACCGAACCACCGGTAGGTCGGCGGCTTCGAACAACTCCATCGTCGCCCGTTCGAGCGAACCCTTCGGCAAGACCAGTCGCAGCACGATGGATGAGGCTAGTGGCGAAGCCTCAGTGCGACGTAGGCGATTCGCTGAGGAGGCGCACAGCGTGGGGCAACACATCGATGATGGCCGCCAGCTGTTCCACACAGCCCTTCGGCGAACCTGGCGTGTTGCAGATGATCGTCTGCCCACGCACACCGGCGATTCCACGCGACAGGCGCCCGAGCGGATTGACCAGACGCATCGCCTCCGCCAGACCGGGCGCCTCCCGCTCGATCACCGCTCGCGTGCCTTCCGGCGTCTGGTCGCGGGGCGCGAAGCCGGTGCCGCCCGTGGTGACCACCAGCCCGGCGAAACCGTCGCACAGGTCCGTCAACGCTCCGGCCACGTTGTCGACCCCGTCGGCCACGACTCGTCGCTCGACTACGTCGAACCCGTTCGCGGTGAGCAGCTCCGCCAAGGCCGGCCCACCCGTGTCGGTGCGCGTGCCGTGCACCACCCCGTCGCTCACCGTCAGCACCTTCGCCGCAAGTCGATCGCTCATGGTTGCCGACGGTAGCGGTCGCACGACCCCACCTACGATGCATCGCGTGGACAAGAACCCACTGCGCAACCCTGCAGACCTTGCCAGCGGGCAGTACGCCACCGGCTCCAACTTGGCCGCGCGCAGCGCCTTGCACGATCGATTCTCCTCGACCCAACGGCCCTTCCGGCTGTGGGAGGCAGACCTCGTCAACTGGACGTCGTGCCGCGACGTTCTCGACGTCGGCACTGGCACTGGCCGCTTCTGGGACAACGCCGAACTCCCGCGGCACCTGAGCCTCACCCTCCTCGACATCTCCGCTGGCATGGTCAGCGAGGCAAGTGCGCTCGCCGCGAGAGGCGGCTTCGAACGCGTCCACCTCTCTGTCGCCGACGCGCAGCATTTGCCGTTTGCCGACGCGTCGTTTGACGTGGTGGTCGCCAATCACATGCTGTACCACCTACCCGAGCCAGCAGCTGCCGTCGCAGAGTTCCGCCGGGTGCTTCGACACGACGGGATGGCTCTGATCGCCACCAACGCGTCTGGTCACATGCGGCAACTCAACGAAGCGATTGCCGAGGTGTTCGGGCCGTTCGATCTCGGCCTCAACTCGGTCTTCGGCATCGAGAATGGCGAGGAGGTGTTGCGCAGATACTTCTCGAACATCGCCTGGCGCTCCTTCGTCAACCCGCTACTCGTCACCGACCCCGAGGCCGTTGTCTCGTATGCGATGTCGATTCCGCCAGCGCAGCACGCGACCGCAGATCAGGCGAGCGATCTGATGGCGGTGATTGCCCAGCGCATGGAGGCCGCTGGCGGGGTGTTTCGCATCGACACCCGAACCGGAGCCTTTGTCTGCTCTGGCCACGCACCCTAGAACCCCCACGCCAACGTTGGCGCTGGGACCGCGCCACACACGGTGCGAGCGCCGACTTTGGGAAGCTGGGATCAGCGGGTGCGACGCCAGCGGATGAGCACCATGCCGTCGGTGCCAGCGTCGTGGGGCAACACCCGCCATCCGTGCTGGAAGGGCCGCCACTCCCCTTCGGGGGGAGGCTCCGGGATGACCTCGAAGTCGGCGGGCATGGTGTGGGCCACCGACTCCTCGGCGAGCAGTGTGCACACCGAGTAGGTGAAGGTGCCACCCACACGGACGAGCGGTGCCGTCCCTTCGATGATTCGTTGTTGCAGCACGGAGAGCTCTGCGGGAGAGCTAAGATCGGAAGAACACACGTCT
>DMQJ01000546.1:2189-2524 GCA_003455715.1 Acidimicrobiaceae bacterium
ACGGAGAGCTCTGCGACGTCGCTACGTTGCACCCGCCAGCGGGCATCGGGACGGCGCCGCAAGGTGCCGAGGCCCGAACACGGCGCATCCACCAACACGTGATCGAACGAAGCGGCCGCAAACGGAGAAGTTGTCGCGTCCGCCACCACGGGAAAGACGGTGGAGGCCGCGACAACTTCGACGTTCCGGGCGATGAGCTGGACGCGCTGCGGTTGCAGGTCGGCGGCAATCACCGTTGCGCCGCGCGCCGCGAGCGCCGTGGCTTTCCCTCCGGGCGCCGCGGCGGCATCGAGCGCCCACACCCCCCCCCCCGTCGCCGCCACCGCCGCCACCCC
>DMQJ01000287.1 GCA_003455715.1 Acidimicrobiaceae bacterium
CCCATCCGCGGCCTCTCCCCCCCCCTCGCCACCGCCATCACCCTTTTACGTAAAAGGTCACAGGCCGCGACCAGGGCCTCCGGGTCTGGCGTTTTGACACAAACCGCCAGGGAGAGGGGCGAGGGCGGGAAGGGTGAGGGCGGGGAGGGAGGGGGGGGCGATGAGCAGCCGTACACCTCGCTGGAGGATCTGGTGCGCCGAGTGCCCGAGCTCACCCTGCCGCAGTTGGAAGCCATGGCCACTGCGGGGGTGTTCGAGGAGAGCCTTGGGCTCAGCCGCCGGGAAGCGATGTGGGCGGTCGGGGCTGCGGTGCAGGCCGGGCCCGAGCGCTTGGAGGGCATCGTCGTGGGGCAGGTCGCGCCTCGCCTGCCGGGCATGGAGCCGATGGAGCAGTCGGTGGCCGACCTGTGGGCCACCGGCGTGTCGCCCGATGGCCACCCCACCCGTTTCCTGCGCGACGAGTTGGCCGCCAAGGGCGTGGTCACTGCGCAGCAACTGTGGGACTGTGAGCCGCGCAGCAAGGTGCTGGTGGCCGGTGTGGTCACCCACCGCCAGCGACCGATGACGGCGCAGGGCGTGACGTTCATGAACCTCGAAGACGAGACCGGCCTGATCAACATCGTCGTGTCGAAGGGGTGCTGGGCTCGTTACCGCAAGGTGGCCCGCGGCGCCCCCGCACTACTCATCCGCGGTCGCCTCGAACGCAGCGAAGGCGTCATCAACATCAGCGCCGAAGAGCTCACGCCACTACCCGTCGGTGCTGCCGGGGTCAGCCGCGACTTCCGCTGAGGGCCGCCGATATGGTGCCGCCACGCCGCCCTTGCATGTGCAGCACATGTAACTATGCTCAGCGCATGACGATGCTGCAGATCCGCAATGTGCCGGAGGAACTCCACCGGAAGCTCAAGGCGCGGGCAGCCATGGCCGGCATGTCGCTGTCCGACTACGCGCTCGCAGAGTTGCAGCGCGGGCTCGACCGGCCGACCAGAGGGGAACTCATCGAGCGGTTGACGGCGGCTCCACCGCGCCGGTTGCGCACCTCGCCGACGTCGCTGGTACGACGCGATCGGGAGGACCGTGCTCGTCGTTGATGCGTCGGCGGTTGCCGAGTTGCTGCTTGGTACCGCCAAGGGGCACCAAGTGGCCGCTGCGCTCGGAGACCACACATTGCACGCGCCCGAGTTGATGCCGCTCGAGGTCGCCAGCGTGTTCCGCGGGCTGGTGCGTGCGGGGGAGATAGACGCCGCCGAGGTGCCGCAGTGCTTCACCGACCTGGCCAACCTGGGGGTCGAACTGTACGAGCATCTCCCGCTGCTCGGGCGGGTCTTCGACCTTCGAGGCAACGCCACGGTGTACGACGCCGTCTACCTTGCGCTCGCTGAGGCCCTCGATGCTCCGGTGCTCACGTGCGACGGCAAGTTGGCAGGCGTTTCAGGCAGCCGGGCGAAGGTCGTCGCCGTCTGACCGCTACGGCAGGGTGACCTCGTGGCTGCCGACGGCGGCTGCCTCGGCATGTCACCATTGCGACACGAGAGAGGCGGCACGAGAAGGGAGAGTGCAATGTCTGACGTCACTCGAATCGGAGGAGTGTTCTTCCGCACGGCCGACCCTGGTGCAACGGCTGCCTGGTATCGCACACACCTTGGCCTACCCGACCAAGGCTTCGACGGGGCCACCCTCGGCTCGTCAGGCAATGAGGCCGTGTGGGCGCCGTTCCCACGCGACACTGCGTACTTCGGCCCCGGTGATCAGCAGTTCATGGTGAACCTGGTGACCCCCGACCTCGACGGGCTGCTCGCCCGGCTCCGTGCGGCCGGAGTCGAGGTGCTGGACCACGTCGAAGAGTCCGACTACGGCCGCTTCGGCTGGATGGTCGATTGCGACGGCAACCGAGTGGAGCTGTGGCAGCCTCCGGCGCAGTACCCGACCGACGGCTGACGCCTTGCGGCTGCGCGCCCGCGGCGTTGCGCGCTACGGTCCGGCGGCATGGCTCGTCCGTTCCGATTCGCTGTGCAGGGTGGGCCGCTCAACGACGCCGCCCGCCTCGAGGCGCATGCTCGTCATGTCGAGTCCCTCGGCTACGAGGGGCTGTACTCGTTCGACCACATCGGCACGGTCGACCCGTTTGTCCCGCTCGTGGCGGCCGCGTGCGCGACGACTCGGCTGTGCATCGGCCCGCTCGTGCTCAACAACGAGTTCCACCATCCCGTGTTGTTGGCGCGCACCGCAGCCACGGTCGACCGTCTCTCCAATGGGCGTCTCGTGCTCGGGTGGGGCACGGGCTACATGCAGTCCGAGCACGACAGCGCCGGCATCGAGTTGCGGCCGCCTGGCCCGCGGGTGCGTCGCCTTGGCGAATCGCTGGCCGTCGTGCGTGCCCTGCTCGACGGCGAGTCGGTCGATCACGACGGCGAGTTCCACCAGGTGCACCTCGACGCGCTCGGGGTGAGTCCGGCGGGGCGTGTGCCGTTCCTCATCGGCGGCCACGGGCGGAAGGTGGTGGGCCTGGCCGGCCGCTGGGCCGACATCTTCCAGTTCACCGGCCTGCACCACGGCGAGGGCGGGGTGCCGAACGGAGGCGGGTTTGCGCTGGCGCACGTGGTGGAG
>DMQJ01000435.1:0-3268 GCA_003455715.1 Acidimicrobiaceae bacterium
ACCTCGGCGGCCCGCGACGGCATCTGCGGCGAAGCCGTGGCCGAACGGCCCGCCGACCCAACGGCAGCAGCGGCCGACCCTGCGGACGCGCCCGCCGAACCGGCGGCATCCGTTGGGAGGAAACGGTCGTCGCTGTCGACGTGATCGGGCGCCCCATCGGCAAGGGTGCGTCCACTCCGGCCGGCAGAGAGCCGACCGAGCATCCACCCGATGATCAGTCCGATGATGGCGGCGGCAATCAGCCACAGCGCCCATTTGGCAAGTGTGTACGGCACGTTCAGCGCTCCCTCGGGGTGGGACGGTACTGCGGGATGCGAGCATCCGTCATGTCGTCGTCACCTCGAACACCACACGGCGGCTGGCGTCGGGGTCTTCCACCCCGTCGGCACCGACGATGAGTTGCTGCTCACCGAAGCCCTCCGCCACCAGATCGCCTTCCGGTACCCCGAGTTCGACGAGGGCATCGAGCACCGCCTGGGCTCGTTCCTCGCTGAGGGTGAGGTTGCGGTCGGCGTTGCCTTCGCTGTCGGTGTGACCCTGCACCACGATGCGTACTCCCCCGAGGCGCTCGGCGATGCCAGCGATGCGGTGCAGGGTGGCGAGCGATGCCTCGCTAACGGTGGTGCTGCCCTTGTCGAACAGGATCGGCTCGGCCGCGACCAGCGCGTTGAGTTCGGCCTCCAGCGCGGTTGCTTGTTCGGCGGTGGCGGCAGGGCGTTCGCTGAGGGCCGCGGTGGCACCGGTGAGCGTCGCCACCTCGGTGAAGGTCTGCTGGAGATCGGCGGTGGCGTACAGCCCCTCGGCTGCCAGCGCCACGCCGTCCCATCGGGCAACACCCGACACGAGGTTGGGCGGCATCGCCTTCATCAGCAGCACGAACCGGTTGATGGCGTCGTCGGGGGCGACAGTCGCCGCGTCGACCACCAACTGGTCGGTGACATTCTCGGGGGTGACGCTTTCGCCGGCGATGCGCACCAGCAGTGCTCGCTGGTCGTCGGTTGCCACCGGGCCCGATAGCACCAGCGTGCCGTCGAGCAACACCGCGGTGAGCACCGGTGACGATGGCACGGTGGTGGTGGGCATCGTCGTGGTGGCCGGCACCGTCGTGGTGGTGGGCACCGTCGTGGCCGGCACCGTGGCCGGCGCCGTCGTGACCGGCGCCGTTGTCGGGGCGGTCGGCAACGGGGTGCCGTCACCGCACGATGCATCGAGGGTGACGGAGTTCACGCCCCACACTGCCTCGGCTGCGGCGATCACCGCGGCTGGGTCGGCCAGGTACGCCGCGCAGCGCAGCACGCCGTCTTGGCCGTGGAACTCCACCTCGGTCACGCCATCGGCCTGCACCACGTCGATCACTCGTGTTCCGAGATCGCGCCCGATCCAGGGCACCATCACCAGGGCTCCAGCGACGAACAGGGCAACGAGCGCGGCAACACCGCCGATGACGATTCGAGACGCGGACGGGCGGGCGCGAGACCTGAGCGGCGACATTGCCTGCCAGACTCGCACGCTGCCCGATCGCAATGCAACGGGGCTACCGTGGCCGCCGATGCGACCGACCCGACGCCAACTCCTCCTCGCCGCCGGCAGTAGTGCCGTGCTCGCCGCGTGTGGCAGCGATTCCACCGCCTCGACCACCTCGTCCCCCGACGCAAACCCCACCATCACCGGCGTGCCGGGCACCGACGGGGCGGAGCCACCGGCCGGGTTCGGGGTGGTGCAGCGATTCCCCAACGTCAACCTGTTCACTCCGGGCGAAGTGCGCCTGCCCATCTCGCTCACCGACGGCCAGTCGCTGCTCACCGAAGGCCCCGCGCAGCTCAGCGGCTGGATCACCACCCTCGACGGCACTCGAGTGGCCGACGTCGTGGGTGTGCGTCGCGACGAAGGCATCAGCGTGCCCTACTGGGAGATCCGGGTGCAGCTCGACCGCCCCCTCATCTACACCCTGCGGTTCCCCGGCGACGACGGGTTCGGCGCCACGTTCGAGGTGTGGGAGCCCGGCGACGTGTTCACACCCAACACGGGCGAGGCCATGCCCCCGTTCGACACACCCACGGTCGACGATCATCGCGGCGTCGAGCCGTACTGCTCGCTCACACCCGAGCCCTGCCCGCTGCACGACGTCACCCTCACCGAGGCGCTGGCAAGTGGCAAGCCCGTGGTCTACATGGTGGGCACCCCGGCGTTCTGCGCCACCGGCACCTGCGCACCAGGCCTGGAGTTTCTGGTGGCCGAGCACGCCACGCGCGGCGATGCCGTGGTGATGGTGCATGCCGACGTGTACGCCGACGACAAGGGCACCGAGGTGGCGCCTGCCATCGAGGCGCTGCGCACGAGCTACGAGCCGATCATCTATTTCATGGATGCCACCGGCACCATCGTGGATCGCCTCGACGGGGTGTGGGACGCGAGCGAACTCCGCGAGCGTCTCGACGTGCTGCTGGGCTGAGGTGACGCCGAGGCCGAGGCCAGGGGCCAAGGCCGTGCGGCGGCAGGGTCAGCTGAAGCTCTGGCCGCACCCGCAGCTGCGGGTGGCGTTGGGGTTGGTGATCGCGAAGCCGGCCTGGTTGAGGCCGTCCTTGTAGTCGAGCGTGGCGCCCTCAAGCAGCTGGGCCGACGCGGGATCCACCACCACCGACACGTCGCCGTAGGTGGCCTTCTGGTCGTCGGCGGCGATGTCGCCGTCGAAGAACATCTCGTAGGAGAAGCCGCTGCACCCGCCGGGACGCACGGCCACGCGCAGGGCGAGGTCGGTGGCGCCTTCGGCCTCGAGCAGTTCCTTCACCTTGGTGGCTGCGGTGTCGGTGAGCGTGATCACGAAATGACCTCCGGGGGAGATGGGACGCAGAGCGGGAGTGTACCCGCGAATTACCGTAGCATCGACTTCGTGATTCCCGCGGCGACGTCTGCTGGCCCGAACACCACTCCCCCGACGTCGGGCGTGGGCCGCGGGTAGGGTTGCCGCCCATGTCGATCGCTGCTCGGCCCTTTCTCATCGGTGTCGCCGGTGGCACCTGCTCGGGCAAGACCACGGTGAGCGAGAAGCTGGCCGAACTGACGGGCGACCAACACTTGGCGCTCATCAAACTCGACTCGTACTACGTCGCCCGCGACGACCAGCCGGTGGAAGAACGGGCGCTGGCCAACTACGACCATCCCGACGCGTTCGATTGGCAACTGCTCAACGATCATCTCGCAGCGTTGGCGGCGGGGGCCACGGTTCCCGTGCCCATCTACGACTACGTGCGCCACACCCGCAGCGGTG
>DMQJ01000435.1:3464-3905 GCA_003455715.1 Acidimicrobiaceae bacterium
TGCGCCACACCCGCAGCGGTGAGGTGCGCATGGTGCGCCCTGCCCGCATCGTGGTGGTGGAGGGCATCCTCGTGCTCTACGAAGCGCAGCTACGCGACCGCTTCGACCTGAAGGTGTACATCGACACCGACGCGGATCTGCGGTTCATCCGACGTATGCAACGCGACGTGGTGGAGCGTGGCCGTACGCCGGAGAGCATCATCGAGCAGTACCTCACCACCGTGCGGCCGGCACACGAGCAGTTCATCGAACCCAGCAAGCGCCACGCCGACGTCATCTTCCCCCAGGGCGGCATGAACGAACCGGCCCTCGAGGTGCTGCTGGCGAGAGTGCGCGAGCTCGCCGCACTCACCTGACCTGGTCCGGCCTGAGAGGCGCTCACTTCACGGCGGCGCGCAGGGCAATGACGTCGTCGATCAGTTCACGGGCGATGTCCAACTC
>DMQJ01000117.1:0-498 GCA_003455715.1 Acidimicrobiaceae bacterium
GCAGGCTCGCGGCCTGGTGGCTGCGCATGAGGCCGGGGGCCGCATCGAGAAGCGCCTCCCTGCGATGCGGGGCCAGTTCGAGGTGCACTACACCGACGCCCGCGGCGGCAGTGCCCGCGTGCCCACTGAGCGCCTCGGCTTCACCTGGATGGACGACCCAGCCGACGGTGTCGATGTGGCGTCGATGGGCGCTCACATCACCGGCACGTTCACCCCGTCGAGCACCGGCGACTGGCGCATCAGCTTGCAGGCGGTGGGGTCGGCCACGCTGCGCATCGACGGCGACCTGGTGGTGGATCTCACGACACCCCAGGTGGGTGCCTCGTTCTTCGGCCTCGGCAGCCCCGAGATCATCGCCATCGTGCCCTGTGAGGAGGGGGTCGCCCGCCAGGTGGAGGTGACGGTGGCGGTGGAGGAGCGGGCCCAGTTGCGCGGCCTCATCGTGGGCGCCGCGCCAGTGGTGGAGGGCGACACCATCGCTCCAGCCGTGGAGGCTGC
>DMQJ01000117.1:759-1168 GCA_003455715.1 Acidimicrobiaceae bacterium
CCGCAGCACGCTCGCCCTCCCCGGCTTGCAGGACGAGTTGATCAGGCGGGTGGCCGCAGTGAACCCGAACACGGTGGTGGTGATCAACGCTGGATCGCCCGTGTCGATGCCGTGGCTCCACGAGGTGGCTGCGGTGCTGCAGGTGTGGTTTCCCGGTGAGGAGATGGGAGAGGCCATCGCCGATGTGCTCACCGGCGTGGCCGAGCCCGGTGGTCGCCTACCCATCACGTTCCCGAAGGCGCTGGACGACACTCCGGCCTTTGCGCACTACCCGGGCGATGGGGTGCGCACCCGCTACGCCGAGGGCCTTCTCATCGGCCATCGCTGGTATCAGGCGCAGGGCATCGAACCGCTCTTCTCCTTCGGCCACGGCCTGGGCTACACCGAGTGGGAGTTGGGTGCAGGGTCG
>DMQJ01000117.1:1352-17203 GCA_003455715.1 Acidimicrobiaceae bacterium
ACACGACGCTCTTTCGATCTGAGTGGGAGTTGGGTGCAGGGTCGGTGGAAGGTGATGCCGCCACCGGTGCCGTGGTGCGCGTGCCGGTGCGCAACACCGGCCTGCGGTTAGGCAGCACGGTCGTGCAGGTGTACGTCGAGCCACCGCGTGTGCAATCGGGACGGCCACTGCGCACCCTCGCCGGGTTCGCCAAGGTGCACGCGGCAGCGGGTGAGGAAGTCGTTGCAGAGGTCGCCCTGTCGCCAAGGGCCTTTGCGCACTGGGATGCCGCCGCACGCCGCTGGGCGACAGCGAGCGGCGATCACCGCGTGGTGGCCGGCCTCTCGTCGGCTGTCGACGGCCTTACGACGGTTGGCGTGTGTCGTGCACCCGCACCGGGCTGACCGGTACGAAACGTAGGTCGGCCGAGACGGAGAACGTGCCCAGCAGGTCGACGGCCAGGTGCATCGTCGACGACACGTACACGCAGAAGTGGCCGCTGGCGTCGACGGGCACGACCGCCGAGTTGGCCACCGCAGCGCCCACCACCGCGTTCACATTGCTGGTGGCTTGCGGGCCGGCCACCAACGTGTCGCACGACCCCGCCGTGACGTATCCCTTGGCCTGAGCGAGCACCGACGTGAGGTTCACCATCACTGCTGCCGCTCCGGCGGGGGCCCGCACCCGCACGATGCTGCCGGCTGGGTTCACCTGGTTGCATCGCTGCACGAGGGTGGCAGGGTCGGTCCAGCACTGGCGGGTGTCGACCACCCGTACCGGGGTGACGGCAGTGAAGCCGAGGCCCCCTTCGCCAGCCGGAGCGAAGTAGCCCTGCACGTCGACAATGGTGTGTAGGCCGGCGGGCGAGTACGTGCAGAACTGCACGCCCTGGTCGCTGGTGATCGACGGCACGACGGCGAGGTTGGTGACGGTGTCGCCCGCGCCGAAGTTGAGGTTGCTGCGCGTCTGTGGGCCGGGCACCAGGCCGGTGCACGAATCGGCGGTGAGATAGCTGGCCGTTGCCGGGCCCACCACGGTGAGGTTGGCGAGGGTGGCCACCGCATCGACCGGCGCGGCCGACGTGCTCACCACTTCGACGCCCGGCGCGACCGGCCCCGGCGCACAGTTGCTGTCGGGCGAGCAGTAGAGCTCGGTTCGTGTGTCGACACTCCGAGAGGCGGTGACGGGCGTGAATCGGGCACCGCTGGGTGCCGAGGCGCTGGGTACGAAGAAGCCTTGCACGTCGACGATGGTGTGCATCGACGCCGACTGGTACAGACAGAATCGTCCTTGCGAGTCGAGTGGCACCACGCTGGCCGACGCGACGTTGCGGCCCGGGCGGGCGTTGCCGTTCGACCAGGCGCGAGTGCCGCTGGCAGCGCCGCACCCTTCGGCGGTGACGTACCCGGTGCTTGCCGCGGTGGTCATGGTGATGTTCACCAGCGCCGCAGTGGCCCCGGCTGGCTGATCCGTGTCGATGACGATGCGGGTGTCGGCTGCGGGCACCTCGTTGCGCAGCAGGCAATGCTCGCTGATGGTGCCGGTGGTGCTGGCCACGTCGAAGCAGGCGCCGCCGCCCACGTTGTAACGCAGGATGGCCCGCGCCTGCTCGGGCGAGCCGTTGAACTCGAAGTGCATCGGGTCGCGGGTGACAGAGGTGCGCGACTGGGTGGGCGACGTGCAGCCGCTGCTCCAGCCGTAGCCGCCCCAGTAGAGCCCCCACTTCTCGGCGACCTGAATCATCCACTGGGGCATGTCGGTGAGCATCGGGGTGGCGCACGCGGTGGCGCCGTTGATGCCCACGTACGACCTCATCGGGTTCTCCACCGTGTTGAAGTCGGTGGCCAGCCCGTACGAGTGGTTGCTGAGCGCCGCACGGGTGAGGCCTGCGCAATCTTTGCGGGTGCTCGCTGTGCAGCGAAACACGTAGGCGCCAGCGCCACCACGGATGACGTAGCCACGCGCCTGGATTTCGGCCATGAAGCCTTCGAACAGTGGAAGGGCGTCGGCCTGCACCCGGAACTGCCCCTTCTTCACCGAACCGATCGCTTGGCTGTTGGACGCAAGGTTTGCCTCCCATCCCGCTAGCGCGGGGCTGCCGTTGTAGCCCCAACCCAGCCAGTTCCACCCTGGTGGCGGAAAGCTGAAGGTGGTGTTCTGCACACCGAGTGCATCGGCGGTGGCTTGGTTCACCACGCCGGTCACCGGCAGGCTGCGTGCGGCCTGGAATGCCTTCACCGCATTCTCGGTGAGCGTGCCGAACTGCCCGTCGGTGTCGAGCGTTGCGCCGTTGGCGTTGAGAGCGGCCTGCACCCGGGCCACCACCAAGCCGCTGGAACCTTTGGCCAGGTCGACCCACGGCAACACGGTGCCCGGAACGGCCTCAGGGAACGGAGGTGTCGGCCAGCCGTAGTTCTCCGGATAGGTGGAAGTGGCGATGATGACGCAGCCAGCCACGTTGCCGCTGTTGATCTGCGTTGTGGTGCACCGTGGTGGCCGAGTGGGCGTGACCCAGGGGGCGTTGGAGGCCGCGTCGGCGGGCGCGACCGGCTCTGCCACCACGGATGCGGTGGTGATGGTGCCGGTGACCAACGCGAGTGCGAGGCCCGGCGTGAGGAGCCGGTGGAGTGCCCGATGCATTACTGGGGTATCGGCCCGTCCGCACCACATCTTGACACGGGGGAATGTGCCACGTGTCCGCGGCGTTGGCAGTGGCATGTCCAGCACCGCCGACACATCCCGCGACGTCGCCACCGTGGAGCGCTTCATCCCTGCGCCCGCCGAGGCCATCTTCGACCTCCTCGCCGACCCGTCACGGCATCAGGAGATCGATGGCTCGGGCACCGTGAAGGGCACGCCCGAGGGGTCGCAGCGGTTGGCGTTGGGTTCCAAGTTCGGCATGTCGATGAAGATGGGTGTGCCGTACTCGATGGTGAACACCGTCGTGGAGTTCGAAGAGAACCGGCGCATCGCATGGCAGCCCCGGCCGTCGCTCGGGTTCATGCGCTGGTTCGCCGGTGGCCGCATCTGGCGTTACGAACTCGAGCCCCAGGACGGCGGCACATTGGTGCGCGAGAGCTGGGACATCCGCCAGGAGGCCCATCCGCGTGCGGTGCGCAACATGCGCTCGAAGGTGGTCGATTCGATGACCAAGACGCTCGAGCGCATCGAGCAGGTGGTGACAGCTCAGCGGTAGTAGCCCACCACATCGATGATGAAGTGGGTCGACGCGCCGGGCTGACCGCCGACGAACACCGACACCCGACGCTGGCTGTCGAGTTTGACAACGCTCGCGTTGGCCAACGCTGATGGCCCCGGCGACCAGTTGATCGCCGACCCGCCGGCTGACGCCGTGCCACCCGGTTCCACCGACAGGTACCCGGTGCCAGAGGTTTGGGTCACGGTGAGGTTGTACGCGATCGCGGTCGCTCCGGCCGGAACCACGTCGCCTTGCGCCACCAGGCCGTTCGACAGATTGCGCTTGTCGTCGCAGTACACCAGCCGTGACGCGCCGCCCACCACCATTGGCCCCTTGGTGACGTTGAGGATGATGCCAGTCCATCGGCTGTCGTAGACGCGAGCGGTGGGGATGGGGTGGAACGCGCCAGCAGTCTCCAGGGATGCGAGCTTGCGCCACACACCAGGGCTGCCGCCATCGACGCAGAACCACAGGGTGTCGTCGTTGGCTGCCAACTCGCCGCCGGAATGGCTGCCGCTGATGCTTGGGCCGCTGTCGAAGCCTTGCGAGAAGTAGATCTGCGACTTGCCGCCCACAACGACGAGTGCATAGCCGTTCTCGCCGTTCACGCCAGCGACGACGCCGCGGGCACTGTTGCCCGGTTCGGCGAGCGCGTCGAAGGCAGTGGCGCCGCTGCTGCGCGCCTCCAGCGCATTGCCGAACAGGCTCGAGTTGCTCACCCTCATGGTGAACAGTTGGCTGCTGCCGCGCAGTTCGGTTTCGTCAGTGCCGGCGTTGTTCACTGCCCCGTACTGCATGTCGCCGGTTGCTGCGGCGACGACTCCCGGCTGCGCGATGGCAGCTGCCGCGGCGCCCACCGCGGCTGCACCGCCAAGCCGCAGCAGCTGGCGGCGCGAGGTGAGCCGTTGCTGCATCGCTTCCAGGCGCTGCTCGGTGTCGGCCAGTTGGCGACGCAGCGCGGCAACCTCATCGAGGTCTTCTTCGTGCATGATGCACCTCCCGTTGCCGAGGCAGGTTAGACGGCGGGGGAAAGCGGTCAGGCCGAGCTCAAGGTTTCGACCACTTGCGGGCCGGAAGCACCCGGTTCAGCTCGGCGCCCATCAACGCAACCATGGCGTGCAATCCCAGCCAGGTGATGAGCCCGATCACCGTGGCGAACGTGCCGTACACCGGGGAGGCGTTGGCGATGGCCCGGCCCACCACTGCGGTGCCCACCAGTTGCAGCCCGGCGAAGAGCACGCCGCCGGTGACGGCTCCCGGTGCCGCGGCACGCCACGATGTCGGCCGACTGCACAGCCATCGATACGTGGCGGCGAGGACCAGTGCGTTGAGTGCCACCGCCGATGCGGCGAGCAGCAGCTTGTGCACGACGGCGAACTCGTCGAAGCCCACCAGCGTGGTGAGCACTGCCGACCCGATCTGCGCGCCACCCACCACGGCAATCCCCAGCAGCGAGCGGAGTCGAGTGTGTAGCAGGTTGCGTCGATCATCGAGCGGCACCTCGGCGATGTCGTCGAGCGCCATCTGCAACATGTTGAAGGCGCGCATGCCTGCCCATAACGCGAGCAGTAGACCGATGACGAGGGCGACCGCGTTTCCGGTGAGCCCTTCGGGTTCGTTCTCCAACTGCTGCCCGATGATGGGGAAGCGAGCGAACACCGAGTTGATGGTGCGCTCACGGAGCTTTGGCCGGTCGTCGAGCACGAAGCCGAGGATGGTGGTGAAGACGAGCATCAGCGGAAACACCGACATGAACCCGTAGTGCGCCACGAGGGCGGAATTGCGCCCGGTGCGATGCACTCGAAAGTTGTCGACGGCCTTGAGCCCGGTGTTGACGGTGGCCGACTTCCGCCGAAACGGCATGATGCGCGGGTGTTCGGTCCAAGCCATCGGCCGACAGGCTAGAGCGCCCCTCGATCGAGCAGTGCGAGCACCTCGACGGCTCGCTCCCGCACCGCCGGAAGGTCGGCCAGCCGTTGTGCGGCTCTCACCTGTTGCGCCATGCGCGGGTTGCGCGCGAACAGCGTCTCGTGACGGGCGAGGAAGTCCCAGTAGAGGGTGGTGAATGGGCAGGCATCCGCGCCGGTGCGTTTGGTGCGGTCGTAGCGGCAGCCCTTGCAGTAGTCGCTCATCCGGTCGATGTACGCGCCGCCGCTGGCGTACGGCTTTGTAGCCATGCGGCCTCCGTCGGCGTGGAGCGCCATGCCCACCACGTTGGGCACCATCACCCATTCGGCGCCGTCGATGAAGCCTGCCCACATCCAGTCGGTGAGTGCTCTCGGCTGCACGCCCGCCAGCAGGCACAGGTTGCCGATCACCATCAGCCGTTGGATGTGGTGCACCCAGCCGTGGTCGTGGAGGTTCTGCAGCGTGGTGGCGAGGCAGCGCATCTGCGTGCGGGCCGCGCCGGTGAACGCTGGCGGAAGCGGGCGATGCGCGTCGAGTTCGTTGCTGGCTGCGTAGTCCGCGCCCCACAGCCAGTAGAGCCCCCACACGTACTCGCGCCAACCGATCACCTGGCGGATGAACCCCTCAGCGCTCGCGATAGGCGCGTGACCAGCCCGGTAGGCGGCCTCCACCGCATCGCACACCTCTCGAGGTGTGAGCATGCCGAGGTTGAGGTAGTGGGCCAGCATGCTGTGGCCCACGTGCCAGCTCGCGGTGGTCATCGCGTCTTCGTGGGGGCCGAACCCGGGTAGCACGTGCTCCACGAAGTGGTGCAGGCGGTCGAGTGCGCCGGCGCGGTCGGTGGCCCACGTGCCGTCAGGGGCGGCACCCCACGTGTGGTGGCGGACGCGTTGCAGCACCTCGTGGTCGAGCGCGTCGAGCGGCGTGTACGGGGGAGTGGGCCAGTGGTTGCGCCCGTCCTTCGGTGGCGGCTTGCGGTTGTCGGCATCGAAGTTCCACTGACCACCCGCCGGCTCGTCGCCGTCCATCAGGTAGCCGAGGCGGCGCCGCTGCCAGCGATAGAAGTGCTCCATCGTCAACTGCTTGCGGCCTGCGGCCCACGCCGCGAACTCCTCGGGGTGGCAGAGAAACTGGTCGGTGCGGTGCACCGTCACGCCGAGGCGGTGCAGCATCGTGAGGCCATCGCGGCTGGCGGGTTCGGTGGCGTGTACTTCGTCGGGCTGCCACTCCAGTCGGTGCGCGGCCAGGCCAGCGGCGAGTGTGGGTGCGTGCCGTTCGTCGACCTCGAAGCCTTCGGCGCGTAGTTCGACAGCGAAGCGATGCATCGAGGTGATCACCAGGTGCGCTCGTTGCACATGCCACCGCTTCGACGTCAGCTTGGCCTCGCTGTGCACCATGAGCACCCGATGCGTGGCGGGGGTGGCTGCCCGGAGTGCGGGCAACTGGCGGTGCAACTGGTCACCCAACACCCAGACCGTTCCTCGTTGGCTGCCATGCACGGAACGAGTCTGCCCGCCGCGAGCGAACCATGCCCCGCCCAGCCAGGATCGCCTGACGTCAACTGGGCCGCACGCGGCGCGGCCCTGCAATCCGGTGGACTGGCCTGGCGGGCAGACGTAGGGTCCCGCGCATGATCCGGTGGATGACGGCGTTCGTCGACATGCCGTCCGACGCGTTCGACAACGGCGTGCTGTTCTGGGAACGGCTCACCGCAACCACTCGCTCGTCACCTCGTGGTGAACACCATCAGTTCGCCACGCTCATCCCACCCGACGGCGACGCCTTCCTGCGTGTGCAGAGGGTGGCCGATGGTGCCGCAAAGGTGCACCTCGACCTGCATGTCGACGACGTTCCAGCGGCCGCCGTGGCCGCCGAACGACTCGGCGCCGAGCAGGTGGCCGACTTCGGTTACCGCATCATGCGTAGCCCATCAGGGTTCGTCTTCTGCCTGGTGCCCTTCCACGGCGACCATCAGCGACCTGCGCCGGTCGTCTCTGCCGCCGGTACCTGCAGGGTGGATCAGTTGGCGCTCGACATCCCGTACGCGGCGTTCCCGGCCGAGGCCCTGTTCTGGGCGGGGTTCACCGGTTGGGCCCGCCGAACGGGCAGCCGCCCTGAGTTCGAAGTGCTCGCCCGGCCGCCTGAGTTGCCGCTGCGGGTGCTGTTGCAGCGCCTTGGGCCGGGCGACCCTCGAACGGCAACCACTGCGCACCTCGACATCGCGTGCGGGGCCGACGTCGCCGCGCTCGCCGTCGAGCACGTTGGGCGAGGTGCCCTCGTGGAACGCGTGGAGGAACGATGGACCACCCTGCGCGACCCCGCTGGACTGCCCTACTGCCTCACCGCCCGCGACCCGAGCACGGGTGTGCTCACGTGATGTCGTCGAGCGCGGTGCCGGCGAGGTCGTGGCCGAGCATGATGAGCACGTTGGCATCGGCGAGCGACTCGGTGGCGCCCTGAATCCAGGCCGGGGTCGGCATCGGGAAGATCTCCAGCCCGCCCATCAACCGACTGATCGACTCCGCGACGGCTTCCGCCCCTGGCTTCACGTAGATCTTGCTCACCTGCAGGTCGCTGTCGGGGCCCGCAGCGTTGGTGGCCCGACGGGTCTCGAACCCGAGTGCGGCGAGTTCGTCGGTGAGACGCCCTGCCGCGCCGTCGACGCCCGACGCGTTGGCGACCTTCACGATGCCGCCTTCGGTGATGATGGGCAACGTGGTGGTGGTGGGCGGCAGGGTCGTGGTGGTGGTGCTCGTCGTGCTCGTGGTGCTGGTGGTGGTGGTGCTGGTGGTGGGCGGCGACGTGGTGGTGGTAGGCCCGGCCAGCGACTGCTGGCTGCGGCACGCGGGCAGCACCGCAATGGCCGCTGCGAAGGCAACCACGAGCGCGCAGCGGCGAGTGAACGAACGACGAGCGGGGGGTGTACGCATGTCGCTACCAGCCTGCCGAACCGAGGCGCGTGAATCCAGTCATGCTCATGCCAGGTTGATGACGGCAAGCTGGAGATGTGATGACGCTGCGACCGGCAACGACCGCCGACGACGAGGTGGTGGCCCACATCGCCGCCCTGGGCGATGCGCACACGCCGCCGCACTATCTCGCCTACGTGCGCACCGCCGGACGATTGCTCGTCGCGGAAGACCACGGCCGCGTGGTGGGCTTCGGAGGTGTGGTGCCGGTGCCCGACGCCGAAGGGTCGACCGCCATGGTGACGGATCTGTTCGTGCATCCCGAGGCGCGCGGTCGCGGCGTCGGCACCCAACTGCTCGGCGAACTCCTCGCGGGCAATCCACGCCGGATGACCTGCAGTTCCAGTCACCCGGCGGCCCTCCCCGCGTATGTCCGGGCGGGCATGGAGCCTCGTGGCACCGTTCACTACTGGCGGGGCCCTGCATTCGGCGGGGCAGCTCCGGCGATGCCCGAACCGTGGGCGCACGACCGTGTCGACCTGGTCGGCTCGTGGGCGGAGCACGGCGCCATCGTGCGTGCCGACAGTGTGGTGGAGCGCCGAGGCGCAACGGTGGCGGTGGTGCAACGAGTGGTGAGCGAAACACCCGAGCGCGAGGTCGAGCAGTTGCTGCGAGGTCTTCCTGCGGATGTGGAGGTGACGCTCTGCGTGCCCGACTGGCAGCCACTCGGCCGTTGGTTGAGCGAACACGGCTTCACGTCGTTCGATCATGACCTGTGGTGCGCAACGCCCGATGTGATGCCCGACCCGATGCTTGCGGTGGTGAACCCCGGCTTGTGGTAGCCGGGCGGCTCCGTGCACGAATGGCAGGCGCATCGCGGCTACGGTCCCACCGCAATGCGTCGCTGGGGGGCTTCACGCATGCCGAGTTCGTCGGCTGTCGCTTGGTGCGTTGTTGGCGCGCTGGTGGCGGTGCAGCTGACCTGGTTCGGCATGCCGTTCGGGTTGTGGGTCGACGCGGCCATCAAGGGTCTGCTGTCGGCGATGCTCGCCGTCGGTATGGCGCTCGTGTACCGCGCCAACCGGGTGGTCAATTTCGCCCAGGCCGACCTCGGTACGGTGCCCGCCGCATTCGCGGTGTCGTTCCTGCTCTTCTGGGGTTGGCCCTACCTGCTCGCGCTCGGCAGCGGTCTCGTGCTGGCGGTGGTGTTGGGGGCAACCGTCGAGTTGGCGTTCATCCGCCGGTTTCGCAACAGCCCGCGGCTGGTGGTCACCGTTGCCACCCTCGGCATCACCCAACTCCTGGTGGTGCTCGGCATTCTCATCCCGCGGTGGTGGGGCAAGAACCTGGTGAGTGAGCGGCCCGACCCGCCGGTGGATTGGAAGTTCACGCCCAGCTTTCAGTGGCGCTTCTGGGAGCCGTCAGGCCCCGCTCAGGTCATCCTCAGCGGCAATCACCTGATAGCGCTGTTCGTCGCGCCTGCGGCAATGGCCCTCGTGGCCTGGTTCCTCACTCGCAGCCGGTTGGGCACCGCGATCCGTGCCTCGGCGGAACGCAGCGACCGGGCAGCAATGCTTGGTATCCCGGTGGGTCGGTTGCACACCGTCGTGTGGGCGCTCGCCGCCGCTCTTGCCTTCCTGGCACTGTTCCTGCGCAGCGGCATTCAGGGTGTGCCACTCGGCATCGCTGGCTCGTTGCCCGTGTTGTTCGTAGCGCTCAGCGCGTTGGTGATCGGACGAATGGAGCACCTAGGGGTGGTGGCCGTCGCCGCGGTGGCGCTCACCCTGCTCGAGTTCGGGGTTCGCTGGCACTACAGCGACGCACCTGGCGTTGCCTATGCGCTGATGGCCGGCGCGATGTTCGTGGCCCTCCTGCTGCAGCGCGGTAGCTCGAGCCGCCGCGATTCCGACGCCACCAGCAGTTGGCGCGGCGCCGAAGAGGTGCGGCCCCTGCCCACGCATCTGGCGAATGCCGGGTGGGTGCCGACGGTGCGCTGGACGTTGTTGGCGGTGGTGGTCGGCGGTGTGGTGATGCTGCCGCGGCTGGTGGAGGTCGACACCCTCATCAAGGCCACGGCCCTCATCGCCTTTGCCATCATCGGCATGTCGCTCGTGGTGCTCACCGGTTGGTCGGGCCAGATCTCGTTCGGGCAGATGGCGCTTGCCGGCATCGGTGCAGCAGTGTCGGCAACGCTCACCACCCGCTGGCAGGTCGACCTCTCGCTCACACTGCTCGCGGGCGGTGCTGCCGGTGGTGTGGCCGCGTTGGTGGTGGGGCTGCCGGCGCTGCGCCTGCGCGGCATGTACCTCGCCGTCACCACGTTCGCGCTGGCCCTTGCCACCGAGTCGTGGTTGCTCAACGGACGCTTCTTCGGCTGGTTCCCCCGGCCCTCCGCCAACGTGCCGCGGCTGCCGTTGTTCGGCCGCCTCGATGTCGACAACACCGATGCCTTCTACTGGTACTCGCTCGTCGTTCTGGCACTCGTCTACCTCGCCCTGCGGGGCATCCGCCGCGCCCGCCCGGGCCGGGTGATCGTCGCCGTGAGAGAGAACGAGCGGGCAGCACAGAGCTACAGCGTTGGCGCCGTGAAGGCGAAGCTCACGGCCTTCGTCATCTCCGGGTGCGTGGCCGGGGTGGGTGGCGCCCTGTTGGTGCACGGCGCAACCGCCTTCGATGTCGCCAACTACGGCGCGGGCCCCAGCTTCGACGTGTTCACCTCGGCCGTCATCGGTGGCCTCGGGTCGCTCGGCGGCGCGCTGCTCGGAGCGCTGTACCTGCGTGGCACGCGGTGGTTCATCACCGACCAGGCGTGGCAGCTGCTGAGCACTGGCTTCGGCGTGCTGCTGGTGTTGCTGGTCCTTCCAGGTGGATTGGGCAGCCTGTGGGTGAAGCTCCGCGACACTGCGGTGCGGTTGCTCACGGGCAGCAAGGTCGACGACCTCACCCCGGATGCTGCTCCTGTCGCCACCGACCAACCAGCCCCCGAGGAGGTGTCGGCGCGATGACATCCGCTCGCACCGTTGCTGGCCACGTGGCCCACCCGATGCGCTGGCTGCGCGGCGTGTGCGGCGGCGAAAGCGCCTACCCGTTGGTGATCCTGTTCGGGCTCAATGCCGTCGACGAACTCGACCGCACTGCCTTTGGCATCCTGTTGCCCAACATCCGCGACCACTTCGGTCTCGACAACACCGGTGTGCTCAGCCTGGTGGCCCTCGCGTCGGTCGCGGCGCTGGCGTTGCAGGTGCCCATCGCCCAGTTCGCCGACCGGTCGCGGCGGGTGCCCCTCGCCATCGTCGGCGCACTGCTGTGGGCCACGTTCAGCGGCATGACCGGCCTGGCCGCCGGGGTGGTGTGGTTGGTGCTCGCCCGCAGCGGCAGTTCGCTCGGCAAGGCCGTCATCGACCCCACCCACAACTCGCTCATCGCCGACTACTACCCCATCGAGTCGCGGAGCCGGGTGTACAGCGTGCACCGCGCCGCCAACGCGGTGGGCGCCTTCATCGGGCCGATCACCGCCGGCCTCCTCGCCTACTACTTCGACTGGCGGGTGCCGTTCCTCGTGTTCGTGGTGCCCACGGTCATCTTCGCCGTGCTCGCACTGCGTCTGCGCGAGCCGGTGCGCGGCAAGTGGGAGCGCGAGGCCATGGGTGCCGCAGCCGATGTGGCGGCCACCGAGGAGACGGTGCCCAGCTTCGCCGAGAGTTGGCGCACGGTGCAGAAGGTGAAGAGCCTGCAACGCCTGTGGTGGAGCCTGCCGTTCCTGGCCACCGCGCTCATCGGGTTCGTCACCCTTGCCTCGTTGCTCTACGAGCAGCAGTTCGGTCTCGACGAACGCGAACGAGGTATCGCCGCTGCGGTGTCGGAGCCATTCCAGTTGGTGGGCATTGTGGTGGGTACCCGCTACATCACCAAGCGGTTCATGGCCGACATGAGCGGCCTCATCCGCTTCCTCGCCCGCATCGCAGTGGGCACATCGGTGTTCTCGGTGGGCTTCGCCCTCGCCCCAAACGTGGTGGTCGCGGTGGCGCTCAACTGTGCCGTGTCGGCGTCGTTGGCCATCATCGGGCCCGGCATTCTCGTCGCCCTGTCGCTGGCCATCCCCGCCCGTGCCCGCGCCACCGGCTTCAGTGTCGCCTCGCTGTGGGTCATCCCCGGCTTGCTCATCCTGCCCATCATCGGCTGGATCTCCAGCCACGTCGGCATCCGCTGGGGCATGCTCGTGATGGTGCCGCTGTTCATCATCGGCAGCCTCGTGCTGGGGAGCGCGCAACACACCATCAACGACGACATCGCCCAGGTGTGGAAGGCGTCGGCCGCTCGCAGCGAAGCCCTCTACAACCGCCGGCACGAGCAGGCCGACCTGCTGCTGGTGCGAGGTGTCGACGCCGGCTACGGAGGTCGGCAGGTGCTGTTCGGCGTCGACATCGATGTGAAGGAAGGCGAGATCGTTGCCCTCCTCGGCACAAACGGCGCGGGCAAGAGCACGTTGCTGAAAGCCATCAGCGGGGTGGTGGAGGCCGATCGAGGTGCTGTTGTGCTCGACGGCCGCGACATCACCCATGCACCGCCCAACGAGATCGCTGCGATGGGCGTGTCGCAGATGCCGGGCGGACAGGGCGTGTTCGGTGGCCTCACCGTCGAGGAGAACCTGCGCCTCGCTGGCTGGACCCGCCGCAACGACCCAGACGGATGCGCGGTAGCCATCGAACAGGTGCTCACCGAGTTCCCGGTGCTGCGCGACCGGTTGCACACGTCGGCCGGCGACATGAGCGGTGGCCAGCAGCAGATGCTGGCGCTGGGCATGGCGTTCGTGGCGAAGCCCAGGGTGTTGCTCATCGACGAGTTGTCGCTGGGGTTGGCGCCGGTCATCGTCGGCCAGCTGCTGCCGCTGGTGCAACGGGTGGCCGCGCAGGGCACGGCGGTGATTCTGGTGGAGCAGAGCGTCAACGTGGCGCTCTCGATCGCCGAGCGCGCCTACTTCATGGAGCGCGGCACGGTGCGTTTCAGCGGTCGCACCGCCGACCTGCTCGAGCGCGGCGACCTGTTGCGTTCGGTGTTCCTCGCGGGTGCAGCCGAGTCGGCCGCCCCACCTCCGGCCCCGAGCACCGACGATGCGGACCGGTCGCCGGTGTTGACGGTCACCGAGTTGGCTGTCGCGTTCGGCGGCAACCGAGCGGTGAACGGCGCCACGTTCGAGGTATGGCCACGCGAGATCGTCGGCATGATCGGCCCGAACGGCGCGGGCAAGACCACCATCTTCGACCTCATCAGTGGGTTCATCCCGTCCGACGCCGGCCGAGTGGTGCTGAACGGGCGAGATGTCACTGGGCGACGCGCCCCGGTGCGCGCGGCAGCCGGTTTGGGGCGCAGCTTCCAGGACGCGCGACTGTTCCCCGACATGACCGTGGCCGAGACACTTCGGGTCGCGCAGGAACGCTGGGTCGAGAACCGCAGCGCCCTGGCGGCAGCGGTGCGATGGCCCGCTGTCTTCGACGATGAAGAGCGCGGCACGATGCGCGTCGACGAACTGCTCGAGCTGATGAACCTCGGCCCATACCGCAACTCATTCGTTCGCGAGCTCAGCACCGGCACGCGCCGCATCGTCGACCTCGCCTGCCTGGCCGCGCACCGCCCGGTGCTGGTGCTGCTCGACGAGCCCTCGAGCGGCATCGCCCAGCGGGAGGTGGAGTCGCTCGCTCCCGTCCTGCGGAGGCTGCGCGACGAGATGGGCGCCAGCCTGCTCGTGATCGAACACGACATTCCGCTCATCGCATCCATCAGCGATCGGCTCCTTGCGCTCGACCAAGGCATCGTCATCGCGGCCGGCCACCCGGCCGAGGTGCTCGACGACCCTGTTGTGCGCGAGAGCTATCTGGGTCATCATCAAGCAGCGCGCGAGCGCAGTGGCACAAGGGGGTAAGCCATGCAACCAGCAAGTGCATCCGGTGCGGGGGCATCCGGCGGCAACCGGCAGCTGAAGCGATGGGGGCCGATCATCGGCATCGTCGCGGTGGCTGCTGTTGGCGTTGGCGTCTTCGCGGCCACGGGGGGCGACGACGAGTCGGCCGACACCACCGTCACCACCGCAGCCGCGCCCGACACCACAGCGGGCGGTCCCGACACGACGGGCGGGGGCGACACCACCGCGCCGCCCGACACGGGTGGTACGGGTGACTGGACGTATCCGCTGTCGTACTCCGAGGCCGTGGAGTTGGGGGTGGAAGGCGACATCGACTGGGGCGATCGGTGCGACACCTCCACCGGCCGAGTGGCGGTGCCCGACTACTTCGCGCAGGAGTGCTTCGCCCCGTTCGAGGGCGACAACGGCGGCGCCACCGCGCAGGGGGTGACCGCCGACGAGATCACCCTCGTCTACTACGAAGGCCTGCAGGGCGACCCAATCATCTCCTACATCACCGACGCCATCTCGGTCGACGACACCAACGCCCAGCAGTTCGAAACGATGCAGGGCTTGGTGGAGTACTACGAGGCCTACTACGAGCTGTACGGCCGGAAGATCAACCTCGTCACCTTCGAGGGCACCGGTCTGGCCAATGACGACGTGGCTGCACGCGCCGACGCGGCAGCCATCGCCGAGCAGTACCAGCCGTTCGCGGTGCTCGGTGGGCCTGCCCTCACCAACGCGTTCGCCGACGAACTCGCCGCTCGCGAGATTCTGTGCATCGGCTGCACGCCCGGCCAGCCGGCCGACTTCTACACCGAACGCGACCCGTACGTGTGGGGGCTCGACGGCAGCGCCATTCAGAAGCAAACGCACGTCATCGAGTTCATCGAGAAGCAGCTGGTGGGCAAGAACGCCGAGCACGGTGGCGATGCGGTGAAGGATCTGCCTCGCACCTTCGGCCTCGTGTACCTCGACAGCAGCGACGCCTCCGGTGAGTTGGCCGATCGGTTGGCTGGCGAGATGGAACGCATCGGCGCCCCCTTTGCCGAGGTGGTGGCCTACGCGCTCGACCCGGCCACCATCCAGGCCCAGGCCACGCAGGTGATCACCAAGATGAAGGCCGCCGGTGTCACCACGGTGGTGTTCAGTGGCGACCCGGTGGCGCCGCGCGACTTCACCAAGGAAGCGACCGCACAGGAGTACTTCCCCGAGTGGGTCATCGCCGCCAGCACCCTGGTGGATGTCACCGCCTTCGCTCGCACCTACGACCAGCAGCAATGGCAGCACGCGTTCGGGGTCACCTCGTTGGCCGCTCGCAGCGACCCGACTGCCCGCGGCGCCTACGCGATCTACGAGTGGTTCCATGGCGCCCCGCCGCCCGCCGACGACACCATCGGCACCATCGCCCCCAACCCGGCGCTGTTCTTCGCGGTGATGCAGGGCGTTGGCCCCAACCTGACGGCCGAGGGTTTCCGTGATGCGTTGTTCGCTTCGCCAGGCACCGTGCCCGCAGTGAGTCAGCCCTACCTCACCTACGGCGACAAGGGCTACTGGGGCGACGACCTCGACTACTTCGGTGTCGACGACGCCACGGTGCTGTGGTGGGACCCCAACGCCACCGGCCCCGACGAGATCCGCAAGGAAGGCACGGGCATGTACCAGTACGTCGACGGTGGCGCCCGCTACCTCCCCGGCGAGTGGCCGACGGAGGAGAAGCTGTTCGACCCCGACGGTGCGGTGAGCATCTACTTCGAAGCGCCACCTGGTGAGGAGCCAAAGGACTACCCGAGTCCGGCGGGCTGAGCCGCTGGCGGAGCTGCTGGCATCATCCAACGTCGGTGCGCCGCCCCATCCGAATCACACCGGATGGGGCGGTGCCGCGCTCGGGGTCAGGAGGTGCGGCCGGCGGCGCGCTGGGCACGCTTGGCGCGGCCCTGTAGCACGCGGGCGG
>DMQJ01000420.1:0-7723 GCA_003455715.1 Acidimicrobiaceae bacterium
GGAGTCGTTGCGGGAGGTGCGGTCGTGGTGGCGGCGGTCGATGACGGAGCGCTACTCGGCGGGGATGTCGTGGTTGACGACACGTCGGCACCGACCGTCGTCGACGTTTCAGCAACGACAGTGGTGGATGAGGCGTCGCTGACAGTCGAGGTGTCGGCCCCCGCGGAGCCCGACTTGCTGGAACTGCAGGCGGCGAGCGTCAGGAGAGCGACGCAGGCGACGGGGAGCACGTTGCGGTTCATATCAGTACAGACGAGCCGTGAGCTTCTTGCGGTAGGCGGCAGTGCGAGGGTCGTGGGGGCCCATCAGCTCGAGAATGTCGACGAACTGTTGGCGCGCTTCGTCGTCGCCCTTCACGCGGTCGAGCAGGTTGGTGAGGGTTGCGTCGTAGTCGTCGTCGGGCGCGAGGTGCGTGCGAGCCATCGCCGCAACGTGTCGCGTGCGGTCGGTCTCGGGAATGCGGGCGAGGAACTGGAGGGCCTGGTCGTTTTCGCCGCGAGCGACCAGCAGCTCCGCCAATCCGACGATGGCATCTTCGTTGGCCGGGTCGATCTCCAACGCTGCCCGGAACGACCCTTCAGTGCCCTCGGCCAACAGTTGGGCCAACACCGAGTCGCCGCCCCCAGGGAGCAACGCATCGATGAACTGCTGCACCATGTGCTCGGGCTGAGCGCCGAGGAACCCGTCGACCGGCTGCCCGTTCTGCAGCGCGTATACCGCAGGAATGGATTGCACCTGGAACGCACGGGCGATACCTGGGTTCTGGTCGGTGTCGACCTTGGCCAACACCACCTGACCATTGGTGGCGTCGATGACCTTCTCGAGGATCGGGCCAAGCGTGCGGCACGGACCACACCACGGTGCCCACAGGTCGACCACCACGGGCACCTCGTACGAGCGGTCGATGACTTCGGCCTGGAACGTTGCGTCGGTGACGTCGATGGACATGGCGGCACGATACCGCCGGGGCATGTGCGCGACGCACGACCGCGGGTACCGTACGGCCCATGAGCGAGCCGATGCACTCCCCCGATGCCGTGCCCGGCGTGAACGTTCCGCAGGTCACCGCGTGGCTCGAGGCGAACGTGCCGGGGGCGGTGGGGCCGTTCGCTTTCGAGGTCATCGCTGGCGGCCACTCCAACCTCACGTTCAAGGTCACCGGGGCCGACGGCGCGCGCTACGTCCTCCGTCGCCCTCCGCTCGGCCATGTGCTGGCCAGCGCGCACGACATGGGGCGCGAGCATCGCATCATCAGCGGGCTGCAGCGTTCGGCCGTGCCGGTGGCACCGGCCCTCGGTTTCTGCGACGACGTCAAGGTGAACGGCGCACCCTTCTACGTGATGGGCTTCGTCGACGGCTACGTGCTGCGCGATCGTGCTGCTGCGGAGGCCGTGCTCTCGGTGGAGGCTCGTCGCACGGCCAGTGAGTCGCTGGTCGACACCATGGCGGCCATCCACGCGGTCGATCTGCAGGCCGCCGGCCTCGACACGCTCGGCAGGCACGACGGCTACATCGCCCGCCAACTGAAGCGCTGGTATGGCCAGTGGAACCAGCAGAAGACCCGCGCGCTTCAGGCAGTGGATCGTGTGCACGACGAGCTCAGCCGACGTATCCCCGAGCAAGGGCCGGCCAGCATCGTCCACGGCGATTACCGGCTCGACAACACCATGGTGAGCAGCGACGGGCATGTAGTGGCCGTGCTCGACTGGGAGATCTGCACGCTCGGCGACCCCCTGGCCGACCTGGGGCTCCTCCACGTGTATTGGACCGGCCCCAACGACCCGGCCGCCGCGTGGAACGGTTCAGCCACCACCGCCGAGGGCTTCTTCGACCGTCCACAACTCGCCGAGCGATACGCGGAGGTGAGTGGGCGCGACATCAGTCAGCTGCCGTTCTACATCTCGTTCGCGTCGTGGAAGCTGGCCTGCATTCTGGAAGGCGTGTACGCCCGCTACCTCGGAGGTGCCCTGGGCGCCCGCGACGCCGCCGAGCTGGAACCGTTCAAGCAGCAGGTCGACAGTGCCGCACAGAACGCGCTCGACATGCTGGACCTCTTGCCATGAGCGCGTACGAGCTTCGACGCGAGTTGCCCTCGCTCGATCGACCAGTGTTGGTCGTTGCGTTGCAGGGCTGGATCGACGCGGCAGGGGCCGCCGCGGCCGCAATGAACGCGCTGCAAGAGCAGAGCTCGAGCGAAACCCTTGCCGTCTGGGACAGCGACTCCTTCATCGACTACCGAGCCCGTCGGCCGGTGATGGAGTTGCGAGATGGCGTCAACACCAAGCTCGTCTGGCACGACATCGAACTCAAGGTCGGGCACGACACGGCCGGCCATCCGGTGCTCACGCTGTCCGGCCCCGAACCCGACTCGCAGTGGAAGCGCTTCGCCGCCTCCGTCGCCGAACTCGCCACCCGCCTTGGCGTGTACCAGATGGTGGCGCTCGGGGCCTACCCGTTCGGGTGCCCGCACACCCGTCCGCCGAGGCTGTCGAGCAGCTCACCGAGCGCCGATGTCGTGGCCAACGTCCCCTACCTGAAGAGTTCCGTCGACGTGCCTGCAGGCATGAGCGCCGTACTCGAACACGCACTCACCGAGGCTGGCGTGCCGTCGCTCGGCGTCTGGGTGCAGGTGCCGCACTACGTCTCGGCGATGAGCTACCCGGAGGCATCGGTCGCGCTGCTCGCAGGCCTGCGGGAGGTCACGGGCATCACCGTGCGCACCGACGACCTCGCCGCCGACGGCGCCTTGCAGCGCGCCCGCATCGACCGGCTGGTGGAGGCCAACGACGACCACGCCACGATGGTGCGTGGGCTGGAGGTGGCCTACGACGCGCTCGCCGACCAAAGTCTGTCGCTGGGTTCAGCCGACCTACCGAGCGGCGACGACCTCGCCGCCGAGTTCGAACGCTTCCTCCGCGACCAAGGCGAGTAGCCGCGGCGGCCAGTCGGGGCAGGCCTCAGAAGACCACGAGGTTGTCGGCGAGGCGCAGTGGGTCGATCCACCAGCCGGCGCTATCCGCCTGCATCGTGACGACCACTACGTTGCCGTCGACCGACGACGAGGTGATGGTGAGCCGCTCGGACCACGCGACGCCCCTGGCGTCGGACGTACCTGTCTCGACGATGGAGCGGAACTCGGCCTCGCCCGCCTGGGCGGCCGCATTGTCGGCGAAGACGAACACGTAGGTCACCACCGCAGGGTCGGGGGTACCACTGTCGTCGTCGGCCGTCACCGCTTCGCCGAAGCCTGCGAGCTGCCATGACGCGTCGCGAAAGGCGGGCGTGATGACGGCCTGGTCAACGGAAGCGGTATCGAGGGCGGCTGCAACCGCCGCATAGTTGGGGTCCTGCGCAAGCGAGGGTGAGGCAGATCCTGTGAGTACACCTTCGGCGTCGGCCCGAAAGTCGGCGGAGACCAGTAGCGAATCGTTGACCGCAACGGTGACGCCTCGCCCGATCTGGGAGTAGCCGGAGCGCTCGGTGATCTCGGTCTCACCCTCGGTGCCGATCGAAAAGACCGTGGCCCCGTCGATGGACGTCGTCTGCACACTGCTGCCTGCGGGACCGTTTCGGATGGCCGACTCGATGTCGGCGGGCGAGAACGAGCCGACGAGCGCCTCTGTCCGCTCGCTCACCTCACCGAACTCGATCCAGGCCTCCACCGAACGGGTGTCCCACCCCAGTTCGGGCAAACACTGATCCGATGAGATGCACCGTCCGTAACGGATCGGAACGCTCGCCTGGAACGACGATGCGTTGTTGAGGTTGATGAGATCGTCGATGGCACTGGCCGCGGCCGGGAGACCAGTTCGAACGCGCTCGAAGCTGGTGTAATAGATCTCGGCACCGCGCACGGCCGCCGTGTCGGGCACCAGTCCGAGCAGACCGGTGAGCGAAGTGGGAGGAGCCGAGCCGCCCGCTCCACCGCCGCCGTCTCCGTCGTCGGAGCAGGCCACCGGGGCGGCAGCGACGAGACCAACCAGTACCAACCGGGCAAGAGCGGTGCGGGCGCGCATGGACCCGAGCGTAGTTGCCGGCCTCGGATACGATCCGCAGTCGACGCCCGGCACGGACGGGCCCGATCACTGGGGGTCATCGATGAAGGTCGACGGAGGCATCGGCAACAACCTGCACGCCGCAGGCGCACAGGCCAAGGAGTTGGAAGCCGCGGGGTACAGCGGCGCGTGGACTGCCGAGACCAGCCACGACCCGTTCTTCCCGCTGCTGCTCGGCGCCGAGCACACCGAGACCCTCGAACTGGGCACCTCAATCGCCGTGGCATTCGCTCGCAACCCGATGACCCTCGCCAACATCGGCTGGGACCTGCAGGCCTACTCGAAGGGCCGGTTCATGCTCGGCCTCGGCAGCCAGATCAAGCCGCACATCACCAAGCGGTTCAGCATGGAGTGGAGCCATCCGGCGCCCCGCATGCGCGAGATGATCATGGCCATTCGTGCCATCTGGGACACCTGGGAGAACGGCACCCCGCTCGCCTTCCGCGGCGACTTCTACACCCACACGCTCATGACCCCGTTCTTCACCCCCGACCGGGCCGACCTGGCTGGGTTCGGCACCCCGAAGATCTTCCTCGCCGGCGTGGGCGAACTGATGACCGAGGTGGCGGGCGAGGTGTGCGACGGCTTCCTGTGCCACGGCTTCACCACCGAGAAGTACCTCCGCGAAGTCACCATTCCGGCGCTCGCCCGCGGGCGCGCCAAGGCCGGCAAGACGATGGAGGGCTTCGAGATCGTCGGGCCCAGCTTCGTGGTCACCGGCAACACCGAGGAAGAGATGGCGGCCGCTGCCGCAGGCACTCGCCAGCAGATTGCGTTCTACGGCTCCACCCCGGCCTACCGAGGCGTGTTGGAGGCCCACGGTTGGGGTGGCCTGCAGGACGAACTCAACACCTTGTCGAAGCAGGGCAAGTGGGTGGAGATGGGCAACCTCATCACCGACGAGATCCTCAACACGTTCGCCGTGGTGGGCGAGCCAGAGACGGTGGCGCCCGAACTGCACCGCCGTTACGGCGACGTCATCCAGCGCATCAGCTTCTATGCGCCGTACAAGAGCGACCCCGAGCGCTGGCGTGGCGTGCTCGACGCCCTCAAGGCGGCCTGACCCACCACCTTCCCGGCATTTCGCGCGCCAGAAGCGCTCAGGTTGACGCCTTCGACACCTTGATGCGTCGCAATGGCGGCAATGTGGGCGGCGGTTGCTTCCGAGGAGGCAGCGCTGCCAAGAGTTCGGTGGTGACGGCGGCGATCTGCTGCACGGCCAACTCGAACGGCTCGGCCGTGGCCGCCGACACCGACGTGACGCCGCTCACCTTGCGCACGTACTGGCGCGCCGCTGCTTCAATCTCCTCGGCCGTGGCGCCAGGCTGCAGCCCCCGCAACATGGTGATGTTTCTGCACATGGACGTCGACCGTAGTCGGCGCGTCGACGGAACATCTGTTCGATAGAGTCAGGGCCGTGCCCTCGATCTCGTGTGTCTACTGCGGCGGCAGCCACGCCTCCGCCGACGAGGTGCGGGCGTGCTGGCAACGCAGCGAGGGCACCCAGGTGGCGCCGGTTCGCCCCGACGACGCGCTGCTCTTCGACGAACCTCCCGCACTACCGCTCGTCGAGCCAGCAGACGAGTGGGCAGAGGGCTCGCCGACGCTCACTGTCGCAGTGCACCGCGGCCCGGCCGAACTGGGCCGCAACGTCATCGTGTCGCCGGGCCAACCCGCGCCAGCCGACTGGGCCGACGCGCCACGGGTCGTGGTCGGCGCCGGCCCGTCTCCCCTCACCCAACTGCGATCGCTCGCCGCAACCCGCACGTCGGTGGTCATCGAGGTACACGGCGACCTCGTCGTCACCGCCGAGTCGTGCACACAGCCACCGCACCAGGTGGGGCCACGGCACGAGTTCGTCGACGATGCGATTGCCCACCTGTGCGTGTCGAACGCATTCGACCTTCGCAGCGAGATCCCTCGGTGGCCACTCGTAGAGCGTGCCATCCAGTTGGGCGCCCGGTCGGTCAGCGACGGGCGCGGCGATGTGCAGTTGCCCACTGGCGAGCTCGCCTGGCTCGATGGCGGGCCTCCCCGCTTCACCGAGCCAATCGATGGCATGCCGGTGTTGCACCGTGTGGCGATCGAGCACGGCTCGCTGCAGCCGCCGGTTGGCAACACCACCGCTGCCGAGTTGGCTCCCGACCAGTTGGAGGCGGTCACTCACGACGGCGGCGCGGCACGCATCATCGCCCCTGCTGGCTCCGGCAAGACCCGGGTGCTCACCGAACGGGCACGCCACCTGGTGCAGCAGTGGCGCATTCCGCCGACGGCCGTCTGCCTGGTGGCATTCAACAAGCGCGCCCAGGAAGAGATCCAAGCGCGCACCACCGACGTGCCTGGGCTCCACGTGCGCACGCTCAACGCGATTGCGCTGGCCATCATCAACGGCGCTCCGCCGTTCGCCCGTCAGCCGGCCCGGCTCGCCACCATCGACGAGGGGCAGGTGCGCAAGCTCATCCAGCAGATGGTGCGCTTCCCACGCAAACGCAACAGCGACCCCGTTGCCACCTGGATCGAAGCGCTGTCGATGGCCCGGCTCGGCTTGCTCGACCCGGCCACCGTCGAGGCCCGCTACGACGGCGAGGTGGAGGGCTTCGCCGAGGTGTTTCCTCGCTACCGCACCACGCTCGCCCGCGCCGGCCAGGTCGACTTCGACGAACAGGTGCAGCGAGCCATCGAGCTCTTGCTTACCGACCCAGCGGCGCGTGCCACTGCCCAGCGGGCCTGCCGCTTCATGCTGGTCGACGAGTTCCAAGACCTCACACCCGCTCACCTGCTGCTCGTGAGGTTGCTCGCTGGGCCTGACGGCGCCGTGTTCGCCGTAGGCGACGACGACCAGACCATCTACGGCTACAACGGCGCCGACCCCGCCTGGCTCATCGACTTCGCCACCCTGTTCCCAGGTGCGGGTGAGCACCCGCTCGAGGTGAACTATCGCTGCCCGGCGGGCGTGGTGCGCGCCGCCGACACCCTGCTGCGGCACAACCGTCGCCGCGTGCCAAAGACCATCCGTGCCGGCGCCACCGACCCGCACGACGGCTTCCTGGTGGCGCCCGCAGGGGCCGACTCGGTCGACACCACCGTGCAGGCGATTCACACCGCGATCGCCGCTGGGCACCAACCCACCGACATCGCTGTCCTCACCCGGGTGAACTCGCTGCTGGCGCCGGTGCAGGTGGCGCTGCGGGTCGACGGCGTGCCGGTGAGCGGAGGCGTCGGCAGCGAGTTCGTCGATCGCACCGCAGTGCGCGCCGGCTTGGCGTGGCTACGGGTTGCAGCCAGCAGCGGCCAACTCGACTCGGCCGATGTCGCCGAAGCCTTCCGTCGTCCGGCCCGCTCCGTGCACCCCCGCATCGCCGACTGGGTGGGCGAGCAGCGATCGGTGGCCGACATCCGTCGGCTGGCGCAGCGCCTGCAGAACGAACGAGACACGCAGCAGGTGGTTGGCTTCGCGCTCGACATCGAGCGCATGCAGCGACTCGCCTCAACTGGCGGCTCCACCGCCGCCATTCTCGACGCGTTGCGCAATCAGATGGGCCTCGCCCGCACCATCGCTTCGCTCGACACGCACCGCCGCGGCATGAACCGGGCCGCCCAGAACGACGACCTCACCGCCCTCGCCCAACTCGCCACGCTGCACCCTGTGCCCGCCAGCTTCGAAGGCT